>DASYMM010000269.1:0-4926 GCA_036009085.1 Pyrinomonadaceae bacterium
CGTGTAGAAATCCGCCAGCCCGGCGTTGGAGATGAAACGCTTGCGCCCGTCGAGCACGTAGCTGTCGCCGTCGCGCCGCGCGGTGGTTTGAATCGCAGCCACGTCCGAGCCGACCTCCGGTTCGGTCAGAGCGAAAGCGGCGACGGCACGCCCGGTCGCGGCACGCGTCAGCCAGAAGTCGCGCACGTGTTCGGGCGCGGCGAGGCTAATCGCGTGTGTGCCGAGTCCCTGCATCACGAAGGCGAGATCGGCGAGCGGCGACGAGTAAGAAAGCTCCTCGCGAATCAGGCAGAGAGCGCGCACGTCGAACGGCGCGTTCGGCCTCGCCACCGCGTAACGCAGCAACTCGGCCTGCGCCAAGAGCGCGACCAACTCGCGAAACTTCTCATCCGATTGCGCCCCCTGCGTCTCCTCCTCATCGCCCCCGGCGCGCGGCTCAATCTCGCGCCACACGAAACTGGCGACACTCGCCGCCAGGCGCAAATGCTCCGCGGTGAAAAACGGCGTCTCTTCGATAAACCGATCCATAAGAAAACAGTGACGAGTGACGGGTGACAAGTGACAAGATAAAACAAAAAACGGCGATGAGCGACAGGTGACGAGTCAGGACTGAAACTCGATGCTGAACGACAAGCGACAAGTGACGAATAAAAAGTTAGATAAAACAGTGACGAGTGACAGGTGACAAGTTAAAGACAAAAGAGCCTCAGACCTGAAACTCGAAACCTGAAACTCGAAACCTGTTTTTCTACTCGTCACTCGTCACTCGTCACTCGTCACTGTTTTAAACACCGGCTCGCGCTTGGCGTTGAAGGCTTCGTGGGCTTCGCGGAAGTCGGGGTGTTGCATGCACAGGCTTTGCGCCTGCGCTTCCCATTCGAGCGCGGTGTCGAGGTCAACGTGCATCTCCCGGTTGAGCATCTCTTTCGTCATGCCGAGTGCGAACGAGGGGCCGCGCGCGAGTCGTTCGGCGAGAGCGCGCGTCTCCGCTTCGAGTGCGTCAGCCGGGACGACGCGGTTGTAGAGTCCGATGCGTTCGGCCTCCTCTGCGGAGATGAAGTCGCCCGTGTAGAGCAACTCGGTCGCCTTGGCGAGTCCGACGTAGCGCGGCAAGAGATACGCCGCGCCCATGTCCGCGCCCGACAACCCGACGCGCACGAAGAGAAACGCGATGCGCGCCTCCGCCGCCGCGATGCGCAAATCCGCCGCCAGCGCGATGACCGCCCCCGCGCCCGCCGCCGTGCCGTTCAAACTCGCAATCACGGGCTTACGCAAACTCCGCATCTTGCCGATGAGTTCGCAGGTGAGACGCGTGAAGGCGAGGTGGCCTTGGATGTCGAGCGTTTGCAGGTCGGCGATGATGTCGCGCACGTCGCCGCCCGAACAAAACGCGCGCCCTGCGCCCGTAATGACGACGGCGCGCACATCCCGCTCGGCTTCGAGCGCGGCGAACGTGTCGGTCAACTCGCGATAGACTTCAAACGTCAACGCGTTCAAACGCTCGGGACGATTCAGCGTGATCCACGCCACGCCGCCCGCGCGCACTTCATAAAGAAAACTCTTCGGTTGAATCATACTTCAAGGATTCTTGGTTTCTTGCGAAGGCAAAAAGTAGCTTAAAACTATTCCGCACAGCAATCCTACTAATGCTCCGACGAGCATGTAATTAAATGATATTTCGGCAGTCGGTTTATATAGTCGATCAATTCCTTTAAGCTGCTCGCCACGCGTGATGACGGTTTCCAAAGGAAGTTGACCAACCAGAAAAGCCGATGGACGAAGTAGAAAACCAACCACTCCACCGGCAATTAACCCGAGCAAACTAGGAACTAGCCTTGGTTTTCGTGAGGGGGAATTTGGCATTCTGTTTTCCTCTTAATTTAACGTGAGGTTATAGCACCGCAATACCTTCAATTTCCACTTTCGCGTCGTCTTCGAGCAGGGCTTTGACTTCGACCAAGGCCATGGCGGGGAAGTGGCGTCCCAGAAGTTTGCGCCAGCACGCGCCGATCTCTTTTTGGCGCGCGCGGTATTCCTCTTTGTCTGTGACGTAGACAACAAGGCGCGCGATCTGTTCGGGCGCGCCGCCCGCCTCCCGGACGACGGCGAGGACGTTCGAGAGCGCGCGTTCAAACTGCGCGACGAAATCCGCGCTGACGATCTGTTGCCGCTCGTCCCAGGCGATCTGTCCGGCGATGAACAACAGCGCGCCGCCCTCCGGCGCAAGCACGCCGTTCGCGTAGCCGCGCGGGCGTCCGAGCGATTCCGGGTTGATGAATTTAAAACTCATAAGAGTTAGCTCTCAGCCGTCAGCCTTTCAGCCATCAGCCAGAACAATGAAGCCATCGTCAATCACGATTTCAGCCGTCAGTGCTTGTCTTTGCTGAAAGCTGACGGCTGAGAGCTAACTAAAACAACACGCTCCCGCCGTCCACGTTGATGGCCTGACCGTTGATGCCGCGCCCGTCTTCGGAGGCGAGCAAGAGCGCGAGCGCGGCGACTTCTTCCGGCGTGACGAGGCGGTTTTGCGGACTCATGCGCATGATGGCTTCGAGCGCATCCGCCGCCGTGCGCCCGGTCTTCGCTTCGATCTGTTCGACGGCGTGCGTCGTCATGTCCGTGTCAACGTAGCCGGGGCAGATGGCGTTGACCGTGATGCCCTTCGCCGCAACTTCGAGCGCGACGGAACGCGTGAGGCCGACGACCCCGTGCTTCGACGCGGCATAAGCCGCGATGTACGGCGCGCCCGTCTTCCCCGCGATGGACGCGATGTTGATGATGCGCCCCCAACCGCGTGCGAGCATCGAGGGCAGCGCGGCGCGCGTGCAGTAGAAAGTGCCGTCGAGGTTGATGGCGAGGTGGCGACGCCAGTGCGCGTCGTCGGTCTTGGTGACGGGCGCGCTCTCGGCGATCCCTGCGTTGTTGACCAGAATGTCGCAGCCGCGCCCGAACGTTTCGGCAACAAGCGACACGACGCGCGCTACCTCATCTGCGTTCGATACATCGCATGTCGCGTGCATCGTCTGCACGCCGCACTCGTCGCCGATCTCTCCGGCCACGCGCTCAACCTCCGCCGCCGTGCGCGCCGCCACCGCGACGGACGCGCCCGCGCGCGCAAACTCAAACGCGATGGCACGCCCGATGCCGCGACCGCCGCCCGTGATGAATGCGATTTTATCTTTGAGTTTCAAGTCTTAAGTTTCAGGTTTCAGGTTTCAGGTTTCGGGTTTCAGGTTCCGAGACTGAATGTTTTCCGGTCTTACAACTTGAAACCTGAAACCCGAAACCTGAAACCCTCTTCAGCGTGTGAAGCGCGGCGCGCGTTTCTCCAGAAAGGCGCGGACGCCTTCGCGCGCGTCGTTTGTCTGAAAGCAGCGCAGTTGCGCTTCGGTTTCGTATTGCAGCATCTCTTCGAGTTCGGCGTGATGGCTCAGATAGACGGCGTGCTTGGCGGCGGCGATTGATTCGGGCGGTGCGTCGCGCAGGCGTTCGGCGAGTCGCGCGGTCTCAGTTGCGAGTTGATCGTCGGGCACGACGCGGTTGACGAGTCCGAGCGCGAGCGCACGCCCGGCGTCAATCGCGTCGCCGAGAAAGAACATCTCGCAGGCGATGTTCGGCGGCACGATGCGCGGCAGAAAATACGTCCCGCCCCAATCCGGGTGCAAGCCCACTTTCACAAACGACTGGCTGAAACGCGCCGACTCCGACGCGATGCGCAGATCGCACGCGAGTGCGAGATTGAAGCCCGCGCCCGAAGCCACTCCGTTGATCGAAGCCAGCACGGGTTTGACCATCTCGCGGATCGCCGTCACCACGCGCCGACCCGCGCCGAGCGTCCGCGCAAACTCGTCCGCGTCCTCACGCTGCATCATCTCATCCATCGCCGCCACGTCGCCGCCCGCGCAGAACGCGCGACCCGCGCCCTTGATGACCACCACGCGCACGTCGTCGTCGCTCCCGGCGCGCTCCAAAGTCTCGCCCAGATCGCGCCGCATGTGTCCCGCGAAAGCGTTCAACTTCTCCTCACGATCCAACGTGATCGTCAGGATGCCATCCCGCGTCTCAACTTTGATAGACATAAAAACGTCCGTGGTCGGTTGTCAGTGGTCAGTTGTTTTTCGTGTGCCCCGACTTGATTCTCGATCTTTAGGGAGCAGGCTGCCCGAACACATGCAACGGACAACTGACCACGGACAACCGACAGTTATCTTCCTTTAAATTGTGGCTTGCGCTTGCCGACGTAGGCGTCGAGTCCTTCGCGCGCGTCTTCGGATTGGAAGAGTTGTTGTTGGAGTTCGCGTTCGAGTGCGAGCGCGGACTCGAAGGGAATCTCCGCGCCGGTTTGCACCGCGCGCTTGATGCGCCCGACGGCGTGCGCGGCCTTGTTCGGCGTCGTGAACTGTTTCGCGTAGTCCGACACCTGTTGCAGAAACGCTTCGCCCGTCGCCGCTTCGTAGATGTGATTGACGAGGCCGAGTTCCGCGCCCCGCTCGAAGTCGAAGAGTTCGCCCGTCGTCATGAGTTCAATCGCGCGCGATTTGCCGACCATGCGCACGAGCCGCTGCGTGCCGCCCGTGCCCGGCAGCACGCCGAGGGCGACTTCCGGCAAGCCCATCTTGCCCGCGCCACGACGCGCGAGGCGGATGTCAGCCGCCATCGCGACTTCGAGGCCGCCGCCGACGCAGTGGCCGTTGATGGCCGCGATGACGAGTTTCGGCGTCTGCTCCAAACGCGACAGAGTTTCGTTCGCGTGGAGGCAGAAATAATATTTGAACGTGGGCGTCACGCTCTGAAGCATCGCGATATTCGCGCCCGCGCAGAAAAACTTCTCGCCGCTCCCCGTCATGACGATGACGTGGACGCTCTCGTCCATACGCGCCGCAAGTATGGCGCGGTCGAGTTCCTGCATCATCTCGTAGCTATACG
>DASYMM010000270.1:0-7864 GCA_036009085.1 Pyrinomonadaceae bacterium
CGCGCCTCTCGTCATTATGGATGGTTGAGACGACGCTGGGCAATAAACGACTAAAGATTGAGGGTCTAACCCGTGAACTGACAAAGAGCCATTTCTCTAAAGATGAGCGCGCCAACGAGTTCCGGCGGCGATTCGTCGCGCACTTTCTCCGTTATGCACAGGCGCACGCAAAGACGACTCCTGAAGACTTCGCCGCGCTCGAAGCGGAGAAAGACAACATCCTGAGCGCGATGGACGTGGCCTTTGGTCTAACAGATTGGTCGAGCGTGATGAGGCTGATGAAAGCTATAAATTTGGACGGTGTTCATGGATTGTTGACGATGCACGGTTATTGGGATGAAGCGATACAGCGCGGCGCGCAGGCTGTTGCCGCAGCATACGCAGACCAGAACGAGACTTCCATCGCTGTATTTGCAGGGAACATAGCAATAATCCGCCAAAACCGAGGAGAGTATGACGAGGCAAAACAGGCTTATTCACAAGCAGTCGCGGCATTCAGGAAACTTGGGAATGAAACTAACGTTGCCGTCGGTCTACATCTGCTTGCTGTGCTCGCGCAAAACCAAGGTAAGGTGGAAGAAGCGCGGCGGCTCTATGACGAGAGTTTGGAAATCAAGAAGAGGCTCGGCGACCAGAGCGGCATTGCCATCACGCTGCATAATCTAGCCGTTCTTGCGCAAGCGCAAGGTGAGTCGGAAGAAGCACGGCGACTCTACAACGAGAGTTTGGAAATTAAGAAGAGGCTCGGCAACCAGAGCGGCATTGCCATCACGCTCGGTCAGTTGGGATCACTTGCAGAGCAGGAAGGTGACAGAGCAGAGGCGGCGCGGTTGCTGCGGGAGGCTTTAAGCATCTTTGAGAGACTGAAATCGCCAAATGCTGAGATTGTGCGGCGAATGTTGGCGCGGTTGGAGGACGAGTCTTCTTAGGGGGGAGGGTTATCGGCGCGTGCGCCGGATGGCGTGGGATTGGTGCAGGGGTTGTCGGCGAGGGTGATTCGGTGATTGGGGAGACTACTTAGAGCGGTTTTCGATTGAGTGTACGACAGGGTGTTAGCCTATCGCTCTTCCAGCACAGGCGACAGGCTAACAGCCTGTCGTACATTCAAATGCAATCCGCTCTAGTTCGCGGGATGGGCTGCTTTATGTGTAAGCGGGCAATCTTGTCGAGGAAGATGGCGGGCGATTGGTAGAAGCTGGTGAGCGATTGATGGAGGATGATGAGCGATTGGTGGAAGATGGTGGGCGATTGGTGGAGGATGGGGTGCTTGTAAGGGAAGATGGGGTGCTGGTGGGAATGGCGTGGGAGCGTGTGGGGTTGTGTGGGTGTCCGGTGGTGTGAGAGGGGGGGTCGTGGGGGTGTCCGGTGGTGTGAGAGGGGGGGTTGTGGGGGTGTCGAGGGGGTGTGGAAAGTTGTTGATTGTGGGGCGGGTGGTGGATTAGGATGCGGGGAAGACGAGTGGTTCGTCTGTTAGTCTCACAGCCCTCGCGGAAACTTCTTTTTACTCACAAAGGAGAACAGATCATGCCGAAGGATCAGAACAAACGGATAAGTCCGGGTGTGCTCGAAGCGGATAGGAGTAGTTTAGCGTCGTTGCAGGGGGTGGCGGGTTATGCTCCGGCGAACCCGGCTTTTACGTTGGCGAAGGTCGTGGCGGCGCGGGATGCGTTGCAGAGTGCGCAGGCGGCGGAGACGCAGGCTGCGGCGGCGTTGGCGACGGCGCGTGATAATGCTGTGGCGGCGGAGTGGGAGTTTCATAATTTGATTTTGGGGGCGAAGGATCAGGTGGTGGCGCAGTTCGGGCGGGACTCGAACGAGGTGCAGGCGTTGGGGTTGAAGAAGGCTTCGGAGCGGAAAGCTCCGGTGCGTCGGAAGCCGACCGTGGAGGCGAAGCCGTGACGGGTTAAATGTGATTGAGAGGCGGACGTGTGGGGCGTAGAGGGTTGCCGTCGGGCGACCCTTTACGCGTTTTATGGGGAGTTGAGATTGCGTGTGATTAGACGGTAAGACTCACCGCAGAAACGAAGAGCCGAGCCGCAGAGAGACGCAGAGAAGACTATTCAACTCTCTGCGTAAACTCTGCGGTTCTCTGCGTCTCTGCGGTGAAGGGTTTTATCTGCTTCCAATCGCACGCCACGCTCCGTATCAACGCTTCTTGGTGCGCGTCGCGGGTTTGCGTGGGATGCCTTCGTGTTTGGCGGGGCTGGGGAGTTGGTCGGGGAGGTCTAGTTCATCGTCAATCAACGCCTCGACGTAGATGTTGGCGACGCGTGCATAGTGAAGGAGTATCTTCAAGGGTGGCTCGCGCGTCCCTGACTCGTAGCCGGAGATTTGGTTATAGACAATGAGGTCTCCCACGTCGAGCCGTGTAAGCATGTCCGCTTGCGACAACCCAAAAGCGTTCCGAATCTGTCGAAGTTTCTCACCAAGACGCTTGACCTTTGGACGCGGATTGCCCATCAGGAGTGACCTCCTGAGCGGGCGATATTTAAGCAACAAGACTTGCAATTGTTAGCTGTTGCTAATAGAATGCCGTTGCGTATCGGGTTCGCCGAGAGAGTTGGCCTGCCAGACTCAACGGCGATGCTCATCACTCGCTTGAGGTTGAGGTGAGCTACGCATTAGCCGTCGCAATTTCAATCACTGAACAGCGCGCATCTTAGCAAATCAACTCCCATGTTCATAGACTTAGATGATTGCCGCCCACGCCTGCCGCGCATCTGGGATGTCTCTTTGCGACAACCCATCATCCTCTACGTCGAACGCAACACCGCGCTCCGCCACTTTATGAGCGATATGTTCGACCTGGCGGGCTGGCACGTCCATCGCGCGTTTGACCCCGGCTCCGCCTTGTCGCAACTACGCGACACGCAACGCTTCTCCTTGCTGTTGACGGGCGACGAGTTGCCGCCGATTAGCGCAAGGTACGGGAGGTCTGGGCTGGAACTCGTCAAGTCAACGCGCGAGTTGTCGCACCGGAAATCATTGCCGATCCTGTTCTTCTCGATAGAGGATTGCGAGCGGGAGGCGAAGGCGGCGGGCGCGTCGGCGTTTCTGCGTAAGCCGCACGACCTTTTTCGGATGGTGGACACGATTCGCGGGCTACTGGAAGCGAATTGAGTTTGAGGATGACTAAAACTTAAGACCTACCACCGCAGACACAGAGGACAGGGAGGGGGCACAGAGAGCACGCATCTGAAGAGGACGCAGACAGGTGCGAATCTTTAATTGACAATTGAGTGTGGCGGTAATACCGTGTCGGCGTTTTGGCCGTCGCGTGCGCGCGTCGCGGCAGTTGCCACAGGCTCGGTTTGTTTAGCCGCGCGCCGACGCCGTCGCCGTCATCGTTGCCGCGCGAAGTCCTCTCTGAACCCGTGCCTCGCACCCACAGCCGCCGGAGATGTCTCATGCTTGTCCGCACCTCAATCCTGTCGTCCCTGCTCCTCCTCTTATTGCAAATTGATGCGCCGCAATCGCAAGGAGAACTCGCCGCGCGGAGGGCGACGAAGGAAAGCGCGCTCGCCGCGCAGAGAGACCCTTGCGCGGATTTGAAACGCGAGTTGGAGGCGGCGCAGCGAGCCGCCGCGAGCCTCAAGACGGAGCACGCGCGTTTGGTGCGGGAGTTGGAGATATTGCGTCGTCAGGGCGGCGCGTCGAACGAGACGGCGGCGGCGCGTGCGGAGATCGCCAATTTGAAGGGGAAGTTGGCGAGCGCGGAGCAAGCCCTGAACAACCTGCGCGAGCAGACCGCGCCGCTCCGCACGGAGAACGAACGGCTCAGGGGCGAGAACAAACGGCTCATAAGCGAGAACGGCGCACTCCAAAACTCGAAGCGCGAACTGGAGTCGAAACTGCGCACGGCGGAGAACAACCTCGCAGAACTGCGTCGGCAGTCCGCGCCACTGCTCACCGAGCGCGAAGCTTTGCGCACTGAGCAAGAGAACTTGCGCCACCAACTCGGAGATCAGCAGTCGCGTCTGGCCGCCCTGCAAAGACAGCACGAAGAGTTGACCGCCGTGTCGAACAGCAACAGGGCGGCGAGCGACGAGTTGGCCGCCAGAGTCTCCGCCTGCACGGAGCAGTTACAGAAGAATCCGGGCGTCTTGTTGGAGGCGGCGGGCGCGGCGCAGACGACTTCCGGCGCGGGCGGCACAGGCGGCGGCGACACGGCGATCAGAATTGACGGGACGCAGGGACGGACGCACATCATACGCGACCTCGTGATCGGCACGCTCGACATCTCTTTCGACAGCGACGAGGTGAGAGCCGGACATTCTTTCCCGTTGAAGGCCGTCTTCAAGCCGCACCCGGTTTTGCAGCCGGGGAGTTTGCAGGGCGCGGACGCGCGAAACATCGTGTGGCACATCGAAATGCAGTATGCGCCCCAGCATCTAACGGCCACTTACGACCGGCAGCAGAGCGGCAACAAAGACCCGCGCCGCACCGTCGATGCGACGGAGGAACAGACGTGGGTGTGGCAGTTGCAGACCGCGAAGGATTTCGAGTCGGACCTGTCCGACCTCATTCTCTTCGCAGGCTATGACATGCAGGGCGACAGCAAGACGCGCGACCTCGTGCGCGAACCCATCAAGCTCGCCGTCCCGCCGGGGCCGGGATTCTTCGCCATCTTCAAAGATAATCTGAACTGGATTCTCGGCGTCATCGTCGCCCTGCTCAGCATCTACAGCGGTTGGCTCACCGTCAGACCGCGCAAACAGGACGCGCCCCCGCCGCCGCCGCAGGGCGGACAGCAGCAGCCGCAGGCCGGAACATAAGTCGTCAGTAGCACTCCTAGCTTTCGCCTGTTCCCTTTCCCCGTTGTATCATTCGCCATATCGTTTTCACATAAATTTTAGAGTGAGACTGTTCCGCGTCAGACGTATAACTTGGCGTGGAGTCCGCTTGGTAGCAAAAAGGACGGATGCGTTTATGTCACAGGAGGAAGCAAAGGAGTCGAAAGAGAACGGCGCGGGCGCGACGCGCACCGAGCGCGATTCGATGGGCGACATCGAAGTGCCCGCAGACCGTTATTACGGCGCGCAGACGCAACGCTCTCTCATTCATTTCAACATCGGTTTCGACACGATGCCGCGCGAGATGATCCGCGCGCTCGGTCTGCTCAAAAAAGCCGCCGCGCTCGTCAACGAAGAACTCGGCAAGTTGCCCGCAGACAAAGCGCGCCTCATCGCGCAGGCTACCGACGAAGTGATCGAAGGCAAGCTCGATGACCACTTCCCACTGCGCGTCTGGCAGACGGGCAGCGGCACGCAGACGAACATGAACGCCAACGAAGTGATCTCGAACCGCGCCATCGAAATCGCGGGCGGCACCATGGGCAGCAAAGAGCCGATTCATCCGAACGATCACGTCAACATGTCGCAGTCTTCCAACGACACGTTCCCCACCGCCATGCACATCGCCGCCGCGGAGCAGTTGAACCAACTCATCCCCGAAGTCGAACGCCTGCACGCGGCGATTGACGCGAAGGCGAAAGAGTACCGCGACGTGGTGAAGATCGGGCGCACGCACTTGCAGGACGCGACGCCTCTGACGGTCGGGCAGGAGATGTCCGGCTGGGCGAGCCTCGTCGAGCGCGACATCGAACGCCTGCGCATGGTGCTGCCCGGCCTCTACGATCTCGCCATCGGCGGCACTGCGGTCGGCACCGGACTCAACGCGCACCCGGAGTTCGCCGAACGCGCCGCGCAGAAGATCGCAGACTTGACGGGGCTGCCCTTCAAGTCGCATCCGAACAAGTTTGCCGCGCTCTCGGCGCACGACGAGTTGGTCTTCGCCAGCGGCGCTTTGAAGACGCTCGCCGGGTCGCTGATGAAGATCGCGAACGACATCCGCTGGCTCGCTTCGGGGCCGCGCGCGGGTTTCGGCGAACTCATCCTGCCGGAGAACGAACCCGGCTCCTCGATCATGCCCGGCAAGGTCAACCCCACGCAGTCGGAGGCGATGACGATGGTGGCCGTGCAGGTCTTCGGCAACGATGCCGCCATCGGCTTCGCCGGGTCGCAGGGCAACTTCGAGCTGAACGTCTTTAATCCCGTCATGATTCACAACCTGCTTCACTCGATTCGACTGCTCAGAGATGCCTGCCACGGCTTCGTTGACTACTGCGTCGCAGGCATCGAACTCAACCGCGAACAGATCAACGCGCACCTCAACAACTCGCTCATGCTCGTCACCGCCCTGAACCCGCACATCGGCTACGACAAGGCCGCGCAGGTCGCCAAGAACGCGCACAAGAAAGGCATTAGCCTGCGCGAATCGGCCATCGCCCTCGGCTACCTGACCGGCGAGCAATTCGACGAGTACGTCAAACCGGAAGAGATGACACATCCCTAGGACGCGGGGAGAAAAAGGTAAGAGCGGGAGCGCAGACGAGTGAACAGCCGCTCGCGCTCCTGCTCTTCTTTGCCTTTCTCCCTTCCCCTTCAATTCCCTTTTTCCTATTTCACTTCACACATCTGCGCGTCTCTGTTTCGCATCTAAATATGTGCTTGCGTCGTCGCGTTTTGCGCGGCGTGCGGGAGCGAAAAGCGGGTGCTTGCGCAAAGTTTCTCAAAGTGCGATAGTTTTCGGTTGCGGCGTGCGATGCGGTGGCACAAGTAGCGCGCCCGTGCGGCGGGAAGGTTGAGGAGGGACGAGAGAATGACTGTGGCAACTTTAACGAAAACGCCTGTGTTGGAAGATTACTTCGGGCTGTCGGATGCGGAGTTGCACGAGCGCATCGAGCGTGCGCGTCGGACTCTCGGCGAGCGGCTCGTCATTCTCGGCCATCACTACCAGCGCGACGACGTGATCTGTCATGCAGACGTGACGGGCGACTCCTTCAAGCTCTCAAAGCTCGGCGCGGAGCGCGACCGTGCGGAGTTCATAGTCTTTTGCGGCGTGCATTTCATGGCCGAGTCCGCGGACATCCTCTCCGCGACGCACCAGAAAGTTATCCTGCCAGACCTCGGCGCGGGCTGCTCGATGGCCGACATGGCCTCGGTCGAACAGGTCGAAGACGCATGGGATCAACTCGCATCGGCGGGCATCCTCGAAGACTTCCGCGTGATGCCGATCACGTACATGAATTCGACCGCCGCGATCAAAGCCTTCTGCGGCAAGCACGAGGGCGTGGTCTGCACTTCGTCGAACGCCGTGCCGCTCTTCGAGCAGAGTTTGCGCGCGGCGGATAAACTGTTCTTCTTCCCCGACCAACATCTCGGGCGCAACACGGGCGTCAAGTTCGGCATCCCGCTCGAACAGATGGTCGTCTGGGACCCGTTTCAGGAACTCGGCGGCAACACGGTCGAAGCGTTGCGCGGCGCGCGTCTCATTTTGTGGAAAGGCCACTGTTCGGTGCACGGTCGTTTCCGCGAGTGGCACGTGGATCAGGTGCGCAAGGAGACGCCGGGCATCAAGGTGCTCGTGCATCCCGAATGCGTGCGCGAGGTGGTGGAGAAGTCCGACTTGAACGGCTCGACCGAGTTCATCATCAAGACTCTCGAAATGGCCGAGGCTGGCTCGAAGTGGGCCATAGGCACGGAGGTCAACCTGGTCAATCGCCTGATAGAGCGTTTCCCGGACAAGCACATACGCCTGCTCGCGCCTGACCTCTGCATGTGCGCGACGATGTATCGCATCGCGCCGCAGAACCTGGCGTGGGCGCTGGAATCGCTCGTCGCGGGCCACGTGGTCAATCAAATCACCGTGCCGGAAGAGACCGCACGCTGGGCGCGCGTCGCGCTTGACCGGATGCTGGCAATTAAATAAAACAGTAATGAGTAGTGAGTAATGAGTGATGAGTGATGAGTATAAGACACAAGCTTTTAACTCATTACTCACTACTCATCACTTGAGTTGAGGA
>DASYMM010000271.1:0-3780 GCA_036009085.1 Pyrinomonadaceae bacterium
TCTCGTCCGGGTCAACGCCGTTGCCCAGCGACTTTGACATCGCTTTCCATTCGCCCGTCGCTTCCACGATGTTTGTCACCATCCCCTGCGTCAACAAATTCCGCACCGGCTCGTTGAAAGTCACCAGTCCGATGTCGCGCATCATCTTCGTCCAGAAGCGCGTGTAGAGCAGGTGCATCACGGCATGCTCGATGCCGCCGATGTATTGATCAACCGGCGTCCAGTAAGCGACCTTCTCTTTGTCGAACGGCGCGTCCGTGTTTTTGGGGTCGCAGTAGCGGAAGAAGTACCACGACGAATCAACGAACGTGTCCATCGTATCCGTCTCGCGCCGCGCGTCGCCGCCGCACTTCGGGCACTTCACCTGAACGAACTCCGCGACGTTTGCCAGCGGCGACTTGCCCGCGCCCGTAAACTCCGCGCGCTCCGGCAACAAAATCGGCAAATCTTTTTCCGGCACCGGCACGATGCCGCACGCGTCGCAATAGATGATCGGGATGGGCGCGCCCCAGAAGCGTTGGCGCGAGATGCCCCAATCGCGCAGGCGATACGTCACCGCGCCGCCGCCGAACCCTTTCGCCTCCGCCTGCGCCGCCATCTCGCGCATCGCGTCCTTCGACAACTTCCCGCCCCACTCCGCAGAGTTCACCAGAATGCCGTAGTCCGTGAAGGCGTGCGGCATCGCGGCAGACTGATCCAGCCCCGCCGCTTCGTTGTGCGGAATGGACTCCTGCTCGTGCGACACGCGCTCGATGACGCGTCGAACGGGCAGAGAGTACTTCTGCGCGAACTCGTAATCGCGTTCGTCGTGCGCGGGGACGGCCATCACCGCGCCCGCGCCGTATTCGATGAGCACGTAGTTTGCCACCCAGACGGGAATCTGCTCGCCGCTGAAAGGATTGACGGCGAACAGACCCGTGTTCACGCCCTCCTTCTCTTCCTCCTCGCCCTGCACCATGGTCGCGGCGCGACTCGCGCGCGTGGACTTCACACGCTCGACGAACGCCGTCACCTTGTCCTTCAAAGGCGACTCTTCCAGTTCGTTAAGCAACGGGTGTTCGGCGGCCACGACGATGGCCGTCGCGCCGTAGATGGTGTCAATGCGCGTGGTGAAGACGCGCACTTTCGCGTCCGCGTCCTTGATCGGAAAGTCAACGTATGCGCCGACGCTCTGCCCGATCCAGTTGCGCTGCATCGTCAGCACGCGCTCCGGCCAGCCCGCCTCGATCTCACGCATGTCGGCGAGCAGTTGCTCCGCGTATTCGGTCGTGCGTATGAACCACTGTTCCAGGTCGCGTTTCTCCACCGGAGTCCCGCAACGCCAGCACACGCCGCCCGAAGATTGCTCGTTCGACAACACGGTCTCTTCCTTCGGGCACCAGTTGATCGCCGACGTGCGACGATAGACTAACCCGTGCTCCAACATCTTCAGGAAGAACCACTGATCCCACTTGTAATAATCCGGGCGGTGCGCCGCCATCTCGCGCCGCCAGTCGAAGCTGATGCCCAGACGTTTGAACTGCCCGCGCATGTGCGCGATGTTGTCTTCCGTCCACTCACGCGGCTGCACGCCACGCTTGATCGCGGCCTGTTCGGCGGGCTGCCCGAAGCTGTCCCAGCCAATAGGGTGCAGCACGTTGAAGCCTTGCAGACGCTTGTGCCACGCCAACGCATCGCCGATGGAATAGTTGCGTACGTGTCCCATGTGCAAAAAGCCGGACGGGTACGGCAGCATCTCCAGACAGAAAAACTTCGGTCGCGCGTCGTCCGGTTCAACTTCAAACGCGCCCGTCTCCGCCCACACGTGCTGCCACTTCTCTTCGATCTTCTCTGGAAAATATTTTTCGTCCATAAATCACACTCTTCCTTCCTACATTACCCTACACGCCGGAGGCGCGCGAAGCCGCCTGTTGTCAGCTTCCGCTTCCGGCTCAACGATTTTTAATCCGTCGTTTTGGTGGAGTCTCGCCGCGTCGAACCGAACCGCGCACACGTTCAGGCGCGGTCGCCGAGCGGCACCGTAAGAAGGAGTTTGGTTGGCGGGTGAAAGATACTCATTCGAATTCCGACCTGATCTAAAACTCAAGCGCGCCTATGTTAACCCGAAGCACGCGCCCTCTGTCAATCTTTTGGTGGTGTCCTCAATTGATTTGTCCTCTGCTTCCCTTTGTGTCTTCGTGTCTTTGTGGTGAGTTGTTTTAAAGACGCATTTACCACAAAGGCACCAAGACACTTAAGGGGAACAGAGGAGAGGACAGGTGAAACCACGCACTACTATTCACTCACTCGAAACAATCGTCCGCGCGGTTTGAGCCACAGCTAAAATGCTGCGGCGCGTAACGCTCCGTATAGACGCGCACGCTGCGCCAGAGAAGCGTGTGCCCGTAAGCCTGTTTCGTCCAGCCGAGTTTGCCTTTCTCGCGCCAGACCTCCGCGAAGGCCGTCTCTTCGCCCGCGCCCGCGAGGTGATACGACTCGTGCAGCAGGATGACGGCGCGCTCCGTGTCGTCAACGGGGACGTTGAAAAAATCCGTGTAGAGCGTCATCACTTCAAACGGAAAGTTTGTCGCCGCGTAGGCGTCCGTGTGCCCGATGGCTCGATTCCACCAGTTGTCGCTCGTGCGATAACTCACCAGATTCCGCAAGACGAACGTGCGCCCGCCAAGATTCTTCGCCTCCAACACGTCAATCGCGCGCCCCACGATCTGCCGCTGTTCGGGGGTGGCAGCCTCCGAGGTCACGCGCAGCGAAACGTAGCTGCCGACGACAAACAAACCGACCATCCCGACGACGAACAACACGCGCTTGAGTAAACTTCGCTCCCCGCTGCCGACGCCCGCGCCCGCGTCGTCGCCCCGCTCAACTCGCGCCCCGGACGCGCCGCCGAACAACGCGCCGCAACGCTTACACGCGGCGTCCTCCGCCCAGTTCACCATCCCGCAACGCTGACACTTCTTACTGCTCATCTCGCGCACCCGGCACTTTCTCTACGCCCGCGCCGCTCTCCGAGACGAACGAGCGCAGGGCGGCGAGGTTGCGCGCGTCATCTCCGAGTTCGTCTTGCGGGGTTTCGAGAATGAAGGCGGCTTGCCGGAGTTTCGGATGCTGCGCGACGCGCGCGAGGGCTTCGCCGCCGATGTGGCCGAGGCCGATGTGCCAGTGGCGATCCACGCGCGAGTTGTAGACGGCCTTCGAGTCGTTGAAGTGTACGGCGCGTATGTTCCCTGTGCCGACGTTTCTTTCGAGCGCGTCGAAGGTGGCGGCGAGTCCGTCTTCGTCGCGGATGTCGTAACCGGCGGTGAAGGCGTGCGCGGTGTCGAAGCAGACGCCCAGGTTCAACTCCGGGCAGGCGGCGATGATGTCTCTCAGATGCTCGAAGCGATGGCCGATGCACGCGCCCTGCCCCGCTGTGTTTTCCAGAAGGATACGGAACGCGCCGGGGTCTAACCCGTCGCACGCCGCGCGCAAGCTCTCGGCGCAGGTACGCACGCCGTCCGCTTCGCACGCGCCCTTCGCGCTGCCCGGATGCACGACCAGATAGTCCGCGCCGAGTTGAATCCCGCGCTCTATCTCTTCGCGAAACGAGCGGCGCGATTTCTCAAGTATGTCGGGATTAGCGGCGGCGAGGTTGACCAGGTAGTTGCAGTGAATCACGACGGGCGAGATTTCGGTCTCGGCCCGGACGGCGCGAAAGCGTTCGACATCTTCGTCAGTCAATGGCTTCGCCATCCACCCGCGCGGGTTGCGCGAGAAGATTTGCACCGTATCGCACGCAAGCCC
>DASYMM010000272.1:0-5910 GCA_036009085.1 Pyrinomonadaceae bacterium
GTTAACGTAGTTCGGGAGGCTGATCGTCGGCGAGATTTTGATCGCCCAGTTGCGCGGCTTGAAAGTGGTGTCGCCGCCGAACATCTCGAACGTGAATTGAATGACGTGGTTAGCGATCAAAGTCTCCGGTCGCCCGAAAAACTCTGCGCTGCCCGGTCGCGCGCTGGAAACGTCGGAAGGCTTCGGCGTGCGGTTGAGTTCGATGGTCGTCGTGTCAACGCCCGACAGGATCATGAAGACGTTCTGGCCGAAGATGGGGAAGTCGCCCTTGAGCAAATTCTGGTTGTAGGGGTCGTACCAACGCCCGCGCTTGAAGGGGATGTCGCGCCCGCGTGCGCCTTTGTCGCCGTAGCGATCATATTCGGGGAAGTTGATGCGCCAGCGGTCGCGCACCTCTGCGCGGTCGGGTGCGGTGCGCGGGCGCGAATCAATGTTGCCGCCGCCCGCGTAGCCCGCCGGACGCTCGTTCGCCGTCGGGTCAACAAACGGCTCTTTCTTTTGCGGCTCTTTCAAAGCCTTCAACTCGACTTCGACCGGACTCTCGCCGCCCGCCGCGACGATGATGTTCTCTTTATCGAAGCGCGCGGAGCCGGGCGCATCCACGATGATGCGATACGCGCCCGCGCGAAGTTTGAAAGAGAAACTGCCGTCAGAGGCGGTGCGCGTCGTCGAGCGATTGCTCGTCACCTGATTGATCGCCATCACGTTCACGCCGCCGAGCGGAGTCTTCGTGTCGCTCCTGACCGTGCCTTTGATGCGTCCGTGTTGTTGGGCGAAGGCGGGCGCGTGAAAGAGCGAGAGGAGAGAGACTACTAAGAGGAGTCTCGCGAGCGTGTTCGGATAAGATGGGGTAGGGAACATGAAGCCGTTAATAAAATGACGAGGTCGCTCGAAAAGTAGCGATCTCGTGCGTGTCGTGCCCGTTGAAATTCGTGAAATGCAGAGAACTAACCGCTGGTCGTTTGCGCTATTACGGAAGCAACTTTCAAAAGTGCGATGGGCTGTTTTTGTAGCACAGTCACAGCCGACTGGCAACGAAATTTTTCTTTGTCTCAGCATTCCTCTATCTGCCCTTTGTGTCTTAGCGCCTTTGTGGTGAGAGTGCATGAGCAGCATTCACCACAAAGGCGCTAAGACACAAAGAGCAGACAGAGTACGGATCAATTTAGGAAGCCGGTCAAATACATCTTGACGGAACAAAGTTTAATGATAAATTGTAGCCGCTCCGGTTAATATCCCAACGCCTTCGAGCGCGTCGCCGGTTTCTGCACTGTAACGCCAGAACGCAATTCACACGTTGGCCTGCTTCTATGTCTAAATATCATTCGACGCTTTATTCGACGCTCGCTCGCCGCCTGCTCGCGCCCGGCGCGCTCATTCTCTTCGCCTGCGCGCTCCTCTGGAATCATAACGTTTCGACGGCGCAAGCGACGCGCCCCGTCCTTATCAGCGAAGCCGCTTCGACGCGCGCCGTCGCGCTCGAATCCGTCACGCGCCTGCACGAACCTTTCTTCCGCGACGCGCGCCACACGTTCAGCCCCGACAGTCGCACGCGCATTCAACTCTTCGTCATGAATCTCGAACGCGGCACGGAAGCGTCCGCGCTCACGGCTGATGCGGAGGACGGCGCGCGACGCGTCTACCCTTTGACTGTTGAGGGCGTCAACCTCGTGCCCGGACAGGAATGGATGCACTCTCTGACAATTCGCCTGAACGACGAGATGGGCGACGTGGGCGACGTGCTGGTGCGCGTGCGCTACAAGGACGTGGCGAGCAATCGAGTGCGCGTCGGCATCGGCCACATCGGCGGCGGCTTGCCGGACGACGCGGGCGCAGTCGCAACTCCCGCTCCGCCCTCGGTCGCCGCCACGCCGAACACGAATCCGATCACTGCGGGCACGCTCACGACGGGCGACGTGCAGAACGTCATCGCGCAAGCCGTCTCCGCTGCCGTCGCTTTGCAACGCCCTGTGACGGTGGCCGTCACGGACAAGGAAGGAAACGTGCTCGGCGTCTTCAAGATGACGGGCGCGCCCGACCAGACGCAGTTTCGCGGCAACTCCGGTTTCAACCAGCAACCGAACTCTCCCGCAGGCTTGGTCGCCGTCGGACTCGAAGGCACGAATCTCATCCCCGCTCTGCAACCCGTGCCGCGCGCCGCGATCACGAAAGCAGGCACGGCGGCATTTTTCAGCACGCAGGGCAACGCCTTCACGCCGCGCACCGCTGGCTTCATCATTCAAGAGCACATCCCGCCCGGCGTAGATTTCCGCCCCGGCGGGCCGCTCTACGGCGTGCAGTTCTCCCAACTGCCTTGCTCCGACATCAAGACGCCCGGCCTGCCCTTCGGCCTCTCGGCAGACCCCGGCGGCGTGCCGCTTTACAAGAACGGCGTGGCCGTGGGCGGAGTCGGCATCGAAGGCGACGGCGCGTACACGGTTGATCGCATCCCTGCCGATTTCGACAAGCCTTTTGAAGAGATCATCGCCGTCGCGGCGGGTCGCGGCTACGAGCCGCCGCCGCTAATTCGCGGCGACAACATCATCGTGGACGGCGTGCGCCTGCCCTACGTCAACGTGACGGACGCAGACGCGCCGCGCCCCGCCACGATTCCGTTTGCGAGTCTGCCCGGCGCGGTTGACGCCGGTTTTCCGATTCGCGCGGCGCAGCCTTCCGCCTTCGTGCCGCTCACGCTCGGCACGGTCGCGGGCGCGGTTGACACGCGCTTCTTCCCGTTCACGTCCAGCGTCTCCGGTTCGACGAACGCTCTGAACGCCGGAGACGTGACGACGATCATCTCGCAAGCGGCGATACAAGCCGACATCACGCGCGCAGCGATCCGGCAACCGCTCGGCAGCCCCGCGCGCGTCTCCATCACCGTCGTTGACTCGGAAGGGCGCGTGCTCGGAATTTTCCGCACGACGGATGCGCCCGTCTTCGGCTTCGACGTGTCCGCGCAAAAAGCTCGCACCGCCGCGCTCTTTTCACGCTCGAACGCCGGGACGCTCCTGCGCGGCGCGGGTTTCGGCAGCTACGTTGACCGCGCCAACGCCGACGGCATCAACTTAAACGGCTCAATCGCGTTCAGCGCACGCGCCGTCGGATTCCTGCATCGCCCGTTCTACCCGGACGGCATCAACGGCGAGCCGCCCGGCCCCTTCAGCACCGGCATCGGCCAATGGAGCATCTTCAACGTCGGCCTCCAACTCGACCTCGTCAAAGCGAATCTGGAGGCGACGATTGCCGGGACGCCGAACCTGCCCTGCACTGCGATTCCCAACGTGCCGAACGGCCTACAGATTTTCGCGGGCGCAGTGCCGCTCTACAAAAACGGCGAACTCGTCGGAGCCATCGGCGTCAGCGGCGACGGTATTGATCAGGACGACATCATCTCCGCCGCCGGGAGTCGCGGCTACACCGCGCCCGCAGCGATACGCGCCGACCAATTCATCATACGCGGCACGCGTCTCCCGTTCGTCAAATTCCCGCGCAGCCCGAATCTCTGAGAGATTAAGTGAGAAGTCTATAAAAAGCCCCGAAGGGGCGACATGTAATAGCCTGTGGCAACGCCACAGGTTCAAGGTGAATCTCTTTCATCAAGCCCTGAAAGGGCGACATAATCTATGTCGCCCTTTCAGGGCTTTCCTTCAAGGGTGCCCACTGACCCGGCGCGATGCGCCGGGCTATTACATGTCGCCCCTTCGGGGCTTTTCAAACAGCTTCTAAGGCTGAGATTCGAGTTTCGCGCGCAGACCTTCGAGAAAAGTGTTGTTCGGGTTGATCTGCGAGAGTTGTTCGAGGGTGTCGCGGGCGGTTGCTTTGTCGCCGAGTTCGATGGCGGCGGCGGCGATGTTTTGGAGAGCCTTTTCGTGTCGCGGGTTGAGCTTCAAAGTTTTGCGATATTCTTTGATGGCGCGTTTGAAGTCGGGCGGCTGGCGTAGGAAATAGGTGTTGCCGAGGTCTGTCTGCGCCTCCGGGTTTTGCGGCTGGACGGCTAAGGCGCGCTCGTAAAATCTCGCGGCGGCGGGGTAGTCTCCCGCGTCGTATTTCGTGTTGGCGAGCGCGATGAGTGCGTCCGTGTCCTTCGGTTTCAACTTGACGGCGCGTTCGAGATAGAGCGTCGCCTTGTCGGTCGCTTTGAAACGGGCGAAGGTGTTGGCGGCGGTCATTTGCAGGTCGAAGTCCTTCGGCTTGCTGTCTGCGGCCTCCATCGCGTCCTGCACTTCCAAACTCGTCGCGGCGACTCCGTTCGGGTTCGAGTTCTCCGTGGTCGCCGTTGCGCCGCTCACGTCGGGGTGGCCGGGCGGGAGCGGCGCGCCCGCTTGATCGGGAGCGAGCGGCGGAGCCGAATCGGATGCGGCGGCGGCGCGCGGCGCGCTGGCCTGCGGCGCGTTAGCCAAGCCGCCCGTGACTTTATTGGCGAGAAAAAAACCTGCGCCGAAACCGAGCGCGAGGCCGACGACACACAGGAGAAAGTTTTTATTCATAAGACGTGTAAAAAGCTTCGGCCTTTCAAAGAAATAAACTTGAGGTAGCGATCAGATAACGGGTTGCGTCAAACAAAAAATCTGGCCGAAGCCGTGGCGCTTCACCTGACTCCTGCGCGACGCTCGGGTTCGACGTTTTGCATCATACACGATGAAGTTGCGCGGCTTAAAATGCCGCATGGCGAGTCTTGCGGTGAGCGTCGGAAAAACGTTTGTGCCAAAAGTTGATGATAAGAGAGTGATCGGCTATGATGGCCTCCACACGCAGAAACGCGCGACCCGGCCCTCGGTTGCGTTTAAATGTCAACGAAGTTTCCTCGACGCCAGTGCTGAAATTCATAAATAAATGTCGGCCTTAGAAGAAACCAAAAACGAGATACGTGTAAATAGGGCAGCACCCGCGAAAGCCGCTCCCTCAGTTATCACGCGCCTGCTCAACCTGCTCAGTTCCGTGCGCTTCGGCGTCACGATGCTCATCCTGCTCGCCATCGCCAGCATGATCGGCATGCTCGTCATGCAGGAGGACGTGGACGGCTTTGACAAGTACTTTGCCGGATTGACTCCATCGCAAAAGTTGCTCGGCTACTGGCTCGACTTTTTCGACATCTACCATTCCCGGTATTTCAACGCGCTGCTGCTCATCCTCTCGCTCAACATCGTGCTCGCTTCGATTGAGCGTTTCCCCGGCGCGTGGGTTTATCTCAAACGCCCGAAACTCGATGTCGTCGCCGCGTGGCTGCGGAAGCAGACCGTGAGCAGCACGGTTGAGATGCGTGCAGAGAGTCGCGCCGCGCTCGCCGAACGCATCGCGGCGGCCTCCCGGAGCGTCGGCCTCAAGCCCATCGTGACGGAGAAGGGCACACGCACCTTCATCCTCGCGCAGCGCGGCACCTGGAATCGCCTCGGCGCGTATGCCGTCCACGTCGCGCTCCTGACGATCTTCTTCGGCGGCTTTATGACGGCGCAGTTCGGGCGCACGGGGGCGATGTGGTTGAAGCCCGGCGCGGCGTCCGGCGAAATGTCCGAACGCGACGTTAATGTGGACGACTCGTACAATTTGCGGGTTGATCAGTCGAAAGCCCCCTTGCCCTTTCAGGTTATCTGCACAGACATCCGGCAGGAGTTGATCCGCAAAGACGGCCCTATCACGGCGGACAACACGATTGACTGGCTCACCGAAATCAAGATCAAAGACGAGACGGGCGAACATAAAGCGCTCGTCCACATGAATCGTCCCTACGACTACCGGGGCTATCGTTTCTTTCAGGCCAGCTTCCAGAACTTCGGGAGCGCGCGCAATATCAAATTGCGCCTGACGCCGGAAGCGGGCGGCGCGCCGCTCGAAGTGACAGTCCCGCGCGACGGCTCGACCGAACTCCCCGACGGAACCAAGATTGATTACAAAGACTTCCAGCCCGACTTC
>DASYMM010000273.1:0-34350 GCA_036009085.1 Pyrinomonadaceae bacterium
CGTCGCATTGACCGCGCCGTTGGCGGCGTTCGTCGGGTCGCCCGAAGTGTTGTCAAGGTCTGTGCCCGAAGCCACGCCGATAGAAGAGGGGCCGCTGCTCGGGCGATTGACCGTGCCCAGACCGAAGCCGATGTCCGCCACGCCGATCTTGCTGGTGGACGAACCCGAACTCACGATGGACGCGCTCATCGAGAGGATGTAGTTGGTGTTGCTGCGCATCTTGAGCGGCACGGTGGCCGTCACGAAGCTGCTGGCGTTGGCCGGGCCGAGTTCGCCGAGGTTGACCACGACGTTGAGCGCGTCGCCGGAAACGCCGTCGGTGAAGACGCCGCCGCCCGAGTTGCCCGCGAGCGTGACCGCGCCGCCGGAGTTGAGTTCGACGAATTTTGACACCGTGCCGTTGAGCGTCACCGAGCCGCCGGTGCTGACCTGCGCCGAAGCGAACGTCGCAGACAGGGCGAGCAGGGCGGCAACGAAAGTTACCCGTGAGAGGTATTTCAGTGAATTGAACATAGCTTCTAGCATTTCTCCTTCAAAGGGGGATCACGATCAGGCAACCTTGGTGTCCGCTCGTGGGTGTTTATAGGTAGGCCGGATTCGGGTTTCTGTAAGGTAGGGAAACCCTGCGCGAAATCAACTTACAATTCGCGTGCCGCGCGGCGCGGGAGTTTGCGGCGCATGGGGAAGTGAGGAAACGATGCGGTTTGATGTTTTGCTTGGAGCGCGCGGGGGTTCAAACGCGGCGTGGCAATGACAGGAACTGCTGCCGTTTTGTCAGTGCGACTGACGTTGTGTCAGTGTGTACGGAGACGGCTTAAAACCTTCACCGCAGAGACGCGCAGAGGGGGCGCAGAGAAGAAGTAATCTTTTCTCTGCGCCCCCTCTGCGTTCTCTGCGTCTCTGCGGTGAGTCTTAACTTTTCAGTCGCACTCAACCGCAAGTCGGCTGTAGGTTGACCCCGGACATTTACTGAACTGACACGTCGTCCACGCGGAACGTCGTAGGCAGCGAAACGTCCTGTGTGGAGCGGAACTGAATGCGTACAGTCTGTCCCGACCACGCACTGAGGTTGTACGGCCCACGAAGCACGTAAACTCCCGACGTGCCGCTGTTCTGGTTGCTGAACGTGGCGAGCGTCCCCAGCAGCGTGCCGGAAGTGTTCCGCACTTCGATGAAGAGACGGTCGAAGACTGCCGCGCCCGCCGCCTCGGTCGTGGTGACATTCAACCAGAAGTTGAGGTTTCCGCCGCCGGCCGGAAGCGTCACCGTCTGGTAGAGCGTGCTCGTCGAACTGTTGACGCCGCCGAGGATCATGTAGGCCACGCCGCCGTGCGGGAATGCGCCCGTGCTGCGTACGGTTTGGCCGCTGATTATCCACGGCGTCGTGCCGGTCTCGAAGCCGCCGTTGGTGATGCGTTCGACGCCTCCGCCCGTCGTGCCCGCCTGCGTCACGGTGAAGGTTTGACCCGCGATGGTCATCGTGCCCGTGCGCGAAGCCGTGCCCGTGTTCGAGGCGACGGAATAACTGACCGTGCCGCTGCCCGAGCCGCTCGCGCCGCCGGTGATGGTGATGAACGCGGCGTTGCTCACAGCCGTCCAGGCGCAGCCCGCTCCGGCGGTGACGGTGACGCTGCCCGTGCCGCCAGCCGCCGGTTGGCTGGAGGAGGTCGGGCTGATCGAGAAGGTGCAGGTGCCGCCGCAATCGGTCGGAACGTTCGTCGCGGCGGTGTGCGTCGTGCCGTCGTTACCGACCGCCGAGACGCCCATGCCGTGACGCGCGAAGACCGTCCAGATGGCGCAGCGGTTCGCGCCGCCGTTCAAGTTCTGATCGGCTTGCAGGATGCCGTCGCGCGCGTTCAGGAACGAAGGGCGGGTCGGCGTGAACTTCATGCCGTTGAGCACGATGTTGTCGGTGATGGATGCGCCGAGTTGCGTGCGCAAGTCCCAGAGCGTCGCCGCCCAGACTTCGCCGTCGCCGTGGACGGCGCAGCCCGCCGCACACACGTCTGCGTAGGAGTCGTGGACGGTGGCGGCGGGAACGGTGTAGGCCGCGCGGCGGATGCCGTTCGGGTTGGCGGTCGAGTACTCGCCGACCGCGCCGTCGTTGTTGATGGTGCAAGCCCAGTAGTCCGACCAGCCCTCGCCCATCGCGCCCGACTGCGTGCCGCTCAAGGCGGTGCTGCCGTTGCCGATGAGGCGATTCGAGATGCCGTGGCCGTACTCGTGGAAGACCACGTCGCCGTCCACCGAGCTATCGCGGTCGGGGTTGGCCGCGGTGAAAAGATACTGCTGCATGCGCGGGCGTTGGCCGTCGGGCGGCGTGGCGAAGTTCGCGTTGTTGGTGCCCGAGCCGTCCTGCGCTTCGGCACGCACGGAGTCGTTGCCCGTGCCGCCGCGCCCGTAGTTGTTCGTCTGGAAGTTGCCCGTCGTCTCCGTAAAGCCGAGTGCGTAGGAGAAGTCGTGCATGATGTTGTTGTAGTAGAAGAGATTCGTGACGACCGCCGCCTGCTGCGTGCGCGGGTCAACGGCGGTCGAGAACGGGAAGGTGAAATCCTGTGTGGCAGACGAAGCGTGACCGTTCGACAAGCCCGTCGTGTTGTTGGCGTCGGGCGCGTTGTCGGCGTTCGTGTCGAGATAGGCTTCGACGTTGTTGCCGGTGGTCACGGTCGAAGTGCCCATCCAACCGGCGGTGGTGTTGATGGTCGTGTTGCCGACGAAGGAGACGAGTTGGCGCGCGCCTTTGTCGGGGGCTTCCGTGTAAACCGTGCCCTGCGCCGCATGCACGTAGAGGTTGTGCCGCAAGAGCAGTTCGCCCGTGTGCGCATCAACGAGAAGTTCGTACCATTCATCCGCGCCGATGTCGGCATAGACGTGCCAGGCGAGGCGCGCTTCGTTGCCCACGCGCAGGACGTTCAACTCGGAGAGCACTTCTTCGTTGTCGGCCGAGAGCGGGTTGGCAAACGCGGCGGTGTCGCCTTTCGCGGAGCGTGCGCCCGTTTCGGCAAACGCCGGGATCACTTTTCGTCCCGCGTGCTCGAACGCACGGGCGATGCCCTGCGCTTCGTCGAGCGCGGGTTCGAGCGCGAGCGACTGGTTGGCGAGGAGGAAGCCTTCGCTGACGAAGAGCACTTCGCCGTTGCGATTAACGGCGGTCTTAATGTCGCCTTCAAAGACTTTGATTCCATCAATCGTCTGCGTGTAATTGAGGAACGTCGTTCCACGGTCGTTATCTTCGCGATTCAACTTCAACCCGGCGACGGCTTCGTCCGTGAGCGCGAAAAGCGAACTGTTCTGTTTCAGGAAACCGCGCGCGATGCCGTCGGGCGCGCCCGTCTCCGGCGCGGACAGCGCACCGCCGTCAACGAAGAAACTCTTCAACGCGCCCGTGTGGTTGGCGATGGCGCGCAAGTTTTCCGCATCCTGCGCGTTGAGGCGCGAGCGGAAGGATTCGATAGATGATGTGCGCGAGCGGAGCGTCGCGTCCTGCGACGCGCTCTTCGCGCCCGACTCCGATTTCAGATCGTAGTCCATGAATTCGGATTGACCGGCGAGGCGGATGTCATAATCGGGCAGAGACCTGGCACGTGATTTGGACTGGCTGGCGCGGCTACCCTTCTGCTGTGAGGCTTGGGTCGAGCCGGATTTCGTTAGGGGAACCATCGAGGCGGCTGCTATGACGAGCCCTAGCAAACCTACGAGCAAACTCTTACGCATGCGTTTTCTCCCTTCAAATACGAAACGGTTGGTGGGTAACTAACTTTAGTTGAGGTAAGGCAAAGAATTCGCCCGAGAGCGGCGCGAGGTGAGGCAACTTGGATTGACTCAAGGGAACACCCCGCGATTTTCGAGTTGAGATTTGCCTTGTGTGCGTTTGCTGCCTGACGAGGAATTTCCGACGACGCGCAGTTCTCGTCCGACCTTCAACCATCTTCTATATGAGCTGGCGCGGCGACGCGCTTGGTGCTTGGCTCAGTCCCGAGTTGGCTGAAACTCACAGTCGCTTCCGCCCGGAGTAGTTAGGGCAGAGAAATTGTGTTCGAGTCCAATCGAGTATTGGCGACAGGCGTTGCCGCTGTGGTCGAAGTGGGGCATAGGGTAACAGAGTCGGGGGCAGTTGTTAATCCCTTCTAGACGTGTTTTTATATTTCAAACAGGTTATTTTTTCGTTGCGGCTGGCCGAACTTGCGGCGACGAAATCAAAACCGCTCAAGGCAAGGGCGGCGCGCCCGAAGACGACTGCGCAGGAAAGGAATCAGACGATGAAAAATTTTAACGTCGGCAAGCCGGAGGAGACGGAATACCTGCCCTACTACGGCAACTACGTCTCGCTCGTTGAAGACGGAGATATAATCTCGACGCTCGGCAAACAATTGCCGGAGACGCTCGCCCTCTTGCAGAGCATCCCGGAAACGCAAGGCGGCTTTCGCTACGCGCCCGGCAAGTGGAGCATCAAGGAACTCGTCGGGCACTTGATCGACGCGGAGCGCATCTTCGCCTACCGCGCGCTCCGCTTCGCGCGCAACGACCGGACGCCCGTTCCCGGCTACGAACAGGACGACTACATCCGTGGGGCTTCGTTCGACGCGTGCGCGCTCGGCGATCTGGCCGAGGAGTTTGCAAGCGTCAGGCAATCGAGCCTCTACCTCTTCAAGCATCTCTCCGAAGAAGCCTGGACGCGCCGGGGCACGGCCAACGACAGCGAGGTGAGCGTCCGCGCGCTGGCTTACCTTATCGCCGGGCACGAACTGCACCACCGCGAGATTCTCCGCAGCAAATACCTGCAAGCCGAACCGTCGAGCTAACGCGACGCCGCGCCAAACGCACGCGTCGCATTGCCGTTTAGGGTCGTAGTTGTCAAAAACTTTCTTAATTTCCGAAACAGGAATTCACCACATGAAACGACATCTTCTTTCCCTCTCGACTTCGTTTGTACTGGTGACTTTTATGGCCGCTGTCGCTGCGGCTCAAACTACGACGCCCGGCGCGAAACCCAAGCCGCCGGGGCTGCCGCCCAAAAGCAGCATCGTCACCGACCCCAAAAGCGCGCAGCCAGACCTCGGCACGATCCAAAACTCCGTCTACACCAACGAGTTTTTCAACCTGCGTATCCCCGTGCCCGCCGGTTGGAACATCCACGACGAGGCGGGCAAACGGCGCATCATGCAGACCGGAAACGAAGAACTCTCGGCCGCCAAGCCCGAAACGTCTCAGAGTTTGAACAAGTCTCTGGAACGGACGCTGAACCTGCTGGCCTTCGACAACCTCAACCTGCCTTCAGGCGACGGGGGAGCCGCCGCGCTGCTCGTCGGAGCCGAGCGCATCCCCGCCGGGCAGACGATGAGCGTGTTGCAGTACATGGAGACGACGAAGCGTCTGGTGATGGGCGTGTCGGGCTATGAGACGGTGGAGGACATCCACATGGAGACCATCGGCGGCGCGGAGTGCAGCGCGATGACGATGAAGCGCGCCATGCCGGGCATCACGCTAAAACAGAAGTATATCGGCATCATCAGGAAGGGCTACGCGATCTTCCTCGTCACGGCCTACACGAACGAGAACGCAGGCCGCAAGCTCGACGACGTACTCAAGCAGAGCAAGTTGAATTAAGGGATGAGGGCGGAGGGATGAGGGATGAATCAGAAAGCCACTCAACGTTGCGTGGCTTTCTGATTCATCCCTCATCCCTCCGCCCTCATCCCTCCGCCCTCATCCCTTTTTTACGGTTGCCCGAATCGCAAGAGGTATTCCTGCGAGTAGAGGAAGCCGAAGATCATGGTGCGGTAGTCGCCTGTGCGGTTGAGGAGATTCAGCCAGCCGTCGTAACCGGCTTCGTCCGGGTCGCGCTGCAAGTAGCCGAAGTATTGCATCAGCACGAAGGCCGCGTTGTACTCGCGGTTGAACAGTTCGGGACTGTCCACCACGAGGCGCAACACCTGCGCGCGCGTCTTGCTCCCGTTGTTCAGATCAAGAATCAACCCCGCGCGTCCGGCGAGGGGCACGCCCGCCGTCGCCGCCAACTGATCTACGAACTCCGCGTTCGTGATGCCTTCGTTGAGCGCGACGAAATCCGCGCGCTCGACCCACGCGTTGGCGAAGGCTTCGCGTCGCGCGACGACTTCCGCTTCGGTCTGCCCCGTCACGCTCGTCATGTCGCGCAAAAACTCTTCGTAGGTCGGCACGCGCCCGAGCGTCGCCTTGTAAAAGCGATAGACGAAGAAGCCTTTGAACTGAAACTCCGTGGAACGAAAGAACGACGAAGAGACGGTGATGCGGTCGCACGCCGGGTCGGAGCCGGACTTGCCGGGGCCGAAGTGTCCTTCAAAAGCGCAGCCTCTCAAGACTCCGACCCACGCGTTGAAACCGTCGGCGTCCGGCTCGCGGTTCAGGAAGTCCAGATACTGCTGGCGGACGAGGAAGGGCGCGGTGTTGATCGGATGCGGCGTGCTTCCAGCGTCGTTATCAACAATCGTGACGAGCGCGGAGGCCGGTTCTTCCACGACTCCGGCGGACGGGAAGCCGAGCGCGATGCGCACCGTCTCGTCGCCTTCCGCGTAGATGTCGTCGGTGATGAAGACGTTGAAAGTCTTCTCCGTTTCGCCGGGGGCGAAGCGGATGGTGCCTGCGGTGGTGCCGAAGTCGCAACGCGCGCGCGCTTTGCCGTCCTGCGTGTTGCAGGGCTTGCCGTCGTGCGGCTCGGTGGCGTAATCGAGCCGCGTCTCGCGTGAAGTGTCGCCCGCGCGCACGGCCTTGAGCGTGAGGAAGCCAACGTTTTCATTCACGCGGTACGCGCTCTGCGTGAGCCGTACGTTGTTCGCGCGGTTGACGAACGCGTTCGGCTGCACGAGCAGGTTGTCGAAGATGGCCTGACCGGGATTCGTGACCAAACCGGACGTGCCCGCGCTCAGTTCGGTGGCGAGCAGGCCGATAGGCCCGGCGAGCGCGATGCGGCGTTGCTCCGTCCAGACGACGCGGTCGGGGCTGGTCTCGAAGAACATCGCGCTCTCGATTGAACTATGACGGAAACGCCAGAAGCGGTGCGCCACCGGATCGAACGGGATGCTCGGCGGCAGGCCGTTCAAGACCCCCGCGCTTCTCGCCTGAAAGATCAGGCGACGCAACCCGTTTGCTCGCTTCGACACCGCGCCCGCTTGAAGGGCTGTGGGACTGAGCGGCGCGTCAACGTCCTGCGCGATGAAGCGGAAGTAGTTGCGCTCGTCGCGCCCGACGCCGAAGATCGTCTGCGCGCCGTTGTCGGCAATTTGGTTGACCTCGACGCTCGCCGTCGCGTCCGTAAAGTCTATCGCGCGGGCGGTGACGTAGCCGTTGAAGCTCGCTTCGTTGATCCCTGCGCGCGGCGTGATCTTCAAGACGCCGCCTTCCTGCACGACCGTCACGAGCGGGTCTTTTGAACCGGCGGGCTGCGTCAGCGTGCCTTCGCTGAACTTCAAGGGATCGCGCGTCGTGCCGCTGAAGTCTTCTTCGAGGGGCGGCGTCGGGACGGGCGCGGGGCGGGGCGCGGCGACGAGGTTGAGCGTCGTGTCTGATGCAAGGTCGGGGCGTATGACTTGCAGCGGGTTGAAGATGAGCAGGCCGCTATCCGCCTGCACGGTGTAGTTGCCGTTCGCAGGCAGATTGTTGAAGAGAAAACTGCCATTAGGCAGGGTCAAAGTAGTTCTCGACACCGAACCTGAAAGCGTGACGATGACGTTGCCGATGCCGTTGCCGTTCGGCCCTGCGACGCGCCCGGCGATGCTCAATCCTTCGGTCGCCGTGAAGTCGGAGGTCTGGCCGTTGTTCAAGTTTCCGAAGGTGCGCGCGGCGGGTTGGAAAGTAAGACCGGCTTTGGCGGTCGTGATGGTGTAATCGCCGCCGGGCGGGAGCATCAAGGTGTAATTGCCGTTGGCATCCGTCGTCGTGGTGGCGAGCGGCGCGCCGGTCGTCGCGTCCGACACGTAGAGCGTGACGTTAGAGATGCCGCTGCCGTCGCTCTTGTCCAACACGCGACCGTTGACCGGCTGCGGCTGCGACGACACGGCGGAGGCGAGGAAGTTAGCCGTCTCGTTCGCGCTCAAATTATTAAACGTCGCGTTTGCGGGGAGGAAGGTGTAGCCCGCGAGCGTTGGCGTGACGGTGTAGTTCAAGCCCGACGGGACGTTGGCGAAGGAATAGTTGCCCGCGGCATCTGTCGTTATGGGCGGCGTGTGCTCGCCGCTCAGGGCGACGCTCGCGCCCGCGATGCCGTTGTTGTTGGCGTCCGCGATGCGCCCGCCGATGCTGAACGTTTGCAGCGTGCCGGTGAAGTTCGCGGTCTGGTTGGCGGCGACGTTGTTGAAGGTCGCGGAGGGCGGCGCGAAGGTGTAGTTGGCGCGCGTTGGCGTGACGGTGTAACTCGCGCCCCCGGCGACGCTGAAAGAATAGTTGCCGCCCGCGTCCGTGAGCGCGGTTCCCGACTGCGCGCCGGAGAGCGTGACGGTGACGTTCGCGAGCGAGTTGTTGTTGGCGTCGCCGATGCGCCCGCCGATGGTGTGCGCGCCGAGCGTGCCTGTGAAGTTTGCCGTCGCGTTCGCGCTCAGATTGTTGAAGGGTGCGCTTGGCGGCGTGAACGCGTAGTTGGCGAGCGAGGGCGTGACGATATAGTTTGCGCCCGCCGGGAGGTTCGTGAACGAGTAGTTGCCGTTCGCGTCCGTCGCGGTGGTGGCGGATTGCCCGCCGGAAAGCGTGACGGTGACGGAGGCGAGCGGCGCGTTTTGGTTGTCGCGTATTTGGCCGCCGATGCTATGCGTGTTGCGCGTGGCGGCGAAGTTGGCCGTCGCGTTGCTGCTCAGGTTTATGAACGAGAGGCTCGGCGGATTGAAGGTGTAGTGTGTGAGCGAGGGCGTGACGGTGTAGTTGCCTCCGGCGGAGACGTTGAAGGAGTAGTTGCCGTTCGCGTCGGTGGTCGCCGTTCCCGCTTGCGTGCCGCTCAAAGTGACGGTGACGCCGGGGAGCGCGACGCCGTTTTCCGTCACTTGCCCGCCGATGGTCAAAGCGTTGATGGTCGCCGCGAAGTTTCCGGTCTGATTCGCGCTCAGGTTACTGAACTGGCGGCTCGGCGGTGTGAAGCTGTAATTCGGGTGCGAAGGCGTGACGACGTAATCACCGCCCGCCGCGACGTTCGTGAATGAATAATTGCCGCCCGCATCGGTCGTCGTCGTCGAGTTCAGAGGTGAGCCGGTGCGCGTCAGCGTCACAGACACGCCGCCGAGGCCGTTCCCGCCTGCGGTAACTTGTCCGCTCAACGTGTAGGTGTTGAGCGTCGCCGTGAAGTTCGCCGTCTGGTTGGCCGACAGGTTGTTGAACGACTGACTCGGCGGCGCAAACGTGTAATTTGCGAGCGACGGTGTAACGACATAGTTGCCGCCCGCCGCGACGCTGGCAAACGTGTAGTTGCCGTTAGCATCCGTGGTCGTGGTCGCAGACTGCGTGCCGGAGAGCGTGACGGTTACGCCGCCGCGTCCGCTTGCGCCTTCGAGGATTTGGCCGCTGATCGTGAACGTGTTCGGAGGAGCCGACGCTTGCAGGCACGCGGAGAACTCGGACGTGTTGCCCGCCGGGTCGGTCGCCGTCGCCGTGACGAATTGGTTCGACGGCACGGCCAGCCCGTTGAGCGTCGAATTGAAAGCGGCATCGCCGGACGCGTTCGTGTTGACGTTGAACGTGCCGAGATACGTCTGGCCTTCGCCGTTGCCGGACCCGTCGCACGCGGCGTTCGAGTAGAGGTGGAGCGCGTAGGTGGTGTTGGCCGCGCTCTGGAGCGTGCCGTCGAAAGTGGTGTTGCCGTTGGCGACCGTGACGGAGGAGAGCAAGGGGAAGTTTTGCAGGTTGTTCGCGCCCGAGTCGGCGTCGAACGCGTCGTTCGCGTTGATGCCGACGGGCAGCAGGTCGAGGCCGAGCGCGTTGTTCGAGTGGATCGAGTTGCCTGTGACGGGGTTGTTCACGGAAGCATCAACGACGACGCCATCGCCATTGTTGAAGGCGACGGTGTTGCCCGCGCCCGCGCTCGCGCCGCCGATGGTGTTGCCGTTCGAGCCTTGCGTGATGAAGATGCCGCGCAGGGTGTTGGGGACGGCGACCGCAGAGTCCGCACCCGTGCCGATACGATTGCCTTGCACGGTGTTGCTCGCGGAGCTTTGCGTGATGAAGATGCCCGTCGCGTTGCCGGAGATGACATTGGCCGCGCCGGCCGCCGTGCCGCCGACGGTGTTGCCGCTCGTCGCGTTCAAGAGAAGTCCGGCGAGCGTGTTGGCGAGCGCGGCGTTGCCGGAGGCAGTCGTGCCGATGAAGTTGCCCTGCACGAGCGTTCCCGTCGCCCCGGCGAAGAGTTGGATGCCCTGATTGTTGCCCGACAGGAGATTGCGCGCGGCGGGAGTTGTGCCGCCGATGGTGTTGCCCTGCGAGTTGGCGACATCCACGCCGCGATTGTTGGCGAGCGCAGACGCGCCCGTCGCGTTCGTGCCGATGAAGTTGCCCTCGATGCGGTTGTTGCTCCCGCCGGAGATGTTTATGCCCGAACCGGTAAAGCGATTGATGACGAGACCCTTGATCGTCGTCGCTCCCGCGCTGACGCTCAGACCGTGCGCGCCCGCGCCCGCCTGCGCGCCGTTCAACTCGACGAACAGGACGGCGTTATCGCCGTTGGCGAGCGTGTTGGCGGACGCGCCCGGCTGCGTGTAGCCGTCTATGATCACGGCGTCGGTGATCTGCGGCAATGCGGAGGCGAGCGTGATGGTCTGCACGCCCGCGCTCGCGATCTGGAAGTTGATGCTCTGCACGCCAGCTGTCGCGTTTGAATCAATGATCGCCTGACGCAAAGAACCCGCGCCCGTGTCGTTCGTGTTTGTGACGGAGAGGATGGTGGGCGGCGGCGCGTTGCTCGTGAGCGTCAGGTTGTTGGCGTTGTACGTGGGAGTAAAGCCGGAGGCGTTGACCGCGCTGAACGCGCCGCTGCGCGTGCCGTAAGTGAGGACGACGATCTGATCGTTGAAGCCTGGGTTGTAGCCGCCGGTGAGCGTCGCGTGAAGCGCACCGTCGAGCGTGACCGTGCCGGTGACATTGAGTTGATCGTGTTGCGAGCCGGCGTTGGTGCCGCCGATTTCGATGGCGAGCGTGCCGGAAGCTAGTTGCGTGTAGTTGCCCGCGATGTTGAGGACGCCGGGCGAGAGGCCGGGCGCGACGGTGCCCGCGTTCTGGACGTTGCCCGTGATGGTGCCCGTGCCGGAGAGCGTGCCGTTGACGGTGAGATTCCCCGCCCCGTTCAGCGTGCCGTTCACGACGAGCACGCCGCGCTGGCCGACGTTGCTGTTGTTGGCAAGGGTCAGCGAGAAGTTTGAGGTGTCGAGCTTCTGCGTGCCGCTCAACGCGCCGAGGGCGATTGAGTTGACGGAGACGGCGGAGGCGAGCGTGACGGTGTAGGTGCCAGCCAGCGCGATGGTCACGTCGTCGCCCGCGTCGGGCACGCGGTTGATGCTGTTGCCGTCCACCCAGTTGGACGCGACGTTCCACGCGCCGCCCGCCGCGTTGATCCAGGAGACGTTGGTGGACGCCGCGACGGCAACAGTTTGACAGGCGGAGAACTCGGAGGTATTGCCCGCAGGGTCGGTGGCGGTCGCCGTCACGGCGTCGCCGACGGTGGCCGCGCCGGGGAGCGTCGTGTTGATCGTGGCGTTGCCGCTCGCGTCCGTCGTCACGTCGGTTGCGCCGAGGAAGACTTTGCCTTCGCCGTTGCCGGATGGGTCGCAGGCCGGGTTGGAAAAGAACTCGACGCGGAACTGCGTGCTCGCCGCAGAGTTGAGCGTGCCTTGAAACGTGGTGTTGCCGCTGCCCGACGTGACGGAGGAGAGCACGGGGAAATTCTGCAAGTTGTTCGCGCCCGTGTCGGCGTCGCCCGCGTCGTTTGGCGTCGAGCCGTTGTTGCCGAGGTCAATGCCGAGGCCGTTGTTGGAGTGAATGGAGTTCGACCGGATGGAGACGCGGGTGGTGGCGGCGGCGGTCAGGGCGATGCCGCGCCCGCCGTTGAAGGCGATGGTATTGCCCGCGCCCGCCGCCGTGCCGCCGATGATGTTTGCGCCGACCGCGTCGAGATGAATGCCGTTCCCGGCGTTGGCTAAGGCGCTCGTGCCGTCCGCCTGCGTGCCGATGAAGTTGCCCTGCACGATGTTTCCGCTGACGCTGGGAACGTCGAAGTGCAGGCCGTGTGCATCATTACCGGAGATCACGTTGCGCGCGGCGGCAGTCGTGCCGCCGATGAGGTTGTTGTCGCTGCCGTTATAGATGTAGATGCCCGAGTTGCTATTGCCGAGATCAAACGTGCCCGTCTTATCCGTGCCGATGTAATTGCCCTGCACGGTGTTCGCGTCGGAGTTGTTTTCAAAGATGATGCCGATGATGTTGCCGGAAATGAGGTTGCGCGCCTCGGGCGTTGCGCCGCCGATAATGTTGTTCGTCGCGAGGGCGAGATTCACGCCGTGATTGATGTTGCCGGGCACGGCCGTGCCCGCCGCGTCCGTGCCGATGAAGTTACCCGCGACGACGTTGTTGTTGCTGACGACGGAGATGCCGCCTTGAAAGCGATTGATCACCAGACCGCGAATGGTCGCACCGCCGCCCATGAGTTGCAGGGCGGTGTCAGTGTTTGCGTTCGTGCCGTCAAGTTCGATCAAAAGCTGGGCGTCGCTGCCCGTCGCCAGCGAATTGGCAGACGCGCCGGGCTGCGTGTAGCCATCAATGATGACGGCGTCTGTGATGCCGGGCAGCGGACTATCCGGCGTGATCGTATGCACGCCCGCGCCGGGGATGTTGAAATCAATCGTCTGCGCGCCGGGGCTGGCGTTGGCGTCGAGGATGGCTTGACGCAAGCTACCGGGGCCGGAGTCGTTCGTGTTCGAGGTGGTGATGGTTTGCGCCGCAGACGCGAGACACTTGCCCTCGTTCTTGGCGTCGTAGACGTTTCGGATTTCGGTCTGCGAGAGGGCGCGATTGAAGATGGTCGCTTCGTCAATCGCGCCGCCGAACCTGTAGAGCGGGTTGCCGCCGTGTCCCTCTCCCCACTCGCCGATCTTGGCCGTGTAGTTCGTCTGGTACTTGAGCGTCTTGCCCGCGCCGCCCGTGCCGGAGCCGTCGAGCCTGCCGTTCTTATAAATTTTGATCTCGCCGTCGGAACTGCGCCACGTGGCCGCGATGTGAACCCACTGGCCGACGGGGATGTCGGTTGTGCCGGCGACGGCGGCGGCGGTGTCGTCCGTGAAGCGCACGACGAAGCCGCCTTTGTTCACCGTGACGCTCTCGCTGTTGTAGAGCAGGAAGGTGTCGTCGGTGCAGCCGGTGCAACCGTCCCACTTGCCGATGATTCCGGCGATGGTGTTGCTCGTGTCGCGCTTTTTCACCCACGCCATCAACGTGAGTTGCTGCGCGTTCTGCAAGCCCGTCAACTGCCCGATGTCAATTTGATCGTCAACGCCGTCGAACTCGAACGCCGCCCCGACGAAGCCCTGCACGATGCCCGTGCCCCCTTGCAGCGTGCCGTGGTTGGTGCCGATGCTGTCGTCGGCGTTCTCCTCGGCGCGATACCACGCGACGCCGTTCGGGGGCGGCGGCGCGCAGGAGAGAAGCGTCTGCCACGTAGCCTCTGCGTCGCTTGCCCCGTCGTTGGTGAGGCGGGTCTGCGCCGTCCCGTTGGGGTTCATCACGTAAATCTCTTTGTTGCCGTCGCGGTCAGACTCAAAGACGATCTTCGTGTTGTCAGGACTGAAAGCCGATTGTTCGTCGGACGCAGCGTTGTTAGTGAGCGCGACCTCATTTGCGCCGCCCGAATTCATGAGAGCGATTGCGTTGCCGACGCCGCTGCCGCCGGTCGTGAAGGTGATCTTGCTGCCGTCGGGGCTGAACGAAGGGGAGACCCCTCCGTTGGCGGTGAGTCGTGTCTGGTTTGTCCCGTCGGCGTTCATCAGATAAACCTCGCCGTCGCCGCCGTCGCGCGTCGAGACGAAAACGATCTTGCTGCCGTCGGGGCTGAACGAGGCTTCCGCATCGCCGTCCGGGTGGTTAGAAAGATTGACCAATCCAGAGCCGTCCGAGTTCATCACATAAATCTCGGCGTTGCCGCTGCGCTCGGACGTAAAGACGATCTTTTCGCCGTCGGGACTAAAGGCGGGTTCATAATCGAAGTTCGTGTCGTTGGTGAGGCGCGTCTGGAATGAGCCGTCCGCGTTCATCGAGTAAATTTCGTCGTTGCCGTCGCGATCAGACTCAAACACGATCTTCGTGCCGTTAGGACTGAATGAGGGCGCGCGGTCGTCCGCCGGATTGTCGGAGATGTTCGTCTGCCCGGAGCCGTCCGGGTTCATGATGAAGATGTCGAATTGCGCCGCGCTTCGGTTCGACGCAAACGCGATCTTGCCGCTCGCCTGTAGCGCGCTCGGCGTGATGCGCTCTTTCGGCTCACGCGCGGCGGGGCGCGTCGCTCCCTGTTCGGACTTGCGCGCGGGCGTGCGCGGCGTCGCTTTGCCCTGCGCCGCGACGGCGGGCACGGGCAGCGTGCTCGTCAGAACGAGATAGACCAAGAGCAGGCGCAGGATTGTGTTAGACGGACGACGAGATTTGGCGAGATAAGACATGCGGGGGAACCATTCGGTCGGCGGCAGCCACAACAGGACGATTTCGCGCGGGCGAAGTCTGAAGTTACCAATCGCGTCTGCCCGGATTCAGGGGCGGGCAGAGCGCGCCGGCGCGAGTTAGCATCAGGGCGGAAAAGAGCGCGTCTAAGTTGAGCTGGTTTTTCTGGCGTAAACTTCGTGCCGCGCGGTTCGGGGGAACAGAGTTGGGCACGTGTGATTAAATTGCGGCTGGCGGCTTCCGCGTCCAAGTTGAAAACAGACGCGTAGTCGCACGTCGTTAAACGGGCTACAGAAGTCTGTTTAACGGAGCGCATCTTAACGCATAAACCGTGAAATAGTAAACTGTTCTGAACTCTCCGGCGACGAGAAACCGCTTGACACCTGAATGATTCTGCCCTAGCTTGCGCAAGTCCTGTGCAAGCACATCAGGCGCAGATCGCAGACATCAATTGCCAAGCTCGCGCGCCCAAATAATCTTTCCTGTTGCCCGTTTGATACCAAGCCATGCCCAGCCATAGATCAGTCAGAAACGTCGGTGCGCGCACGCACTTTTCCCCGCACGCGCGCATCCTGCTTTCAACGTCGCTCGCCCTCGGACTGCTCTTTGCGAGCCTCCCCGCCAGGACGACGACCGCGCGTGCGCAGGACACAGTGACGGGCGCGTTTGAAGGCACTGTGACGAACAGCGAGACGGGCGCGGCGATCTCCGGCGCAACCGTCCAGATCATCAATCAACAGACGAACCAGATCGTGCCGAAGACCTCCGACGCGCGCGGACGCTTCTACGCGGGGCTGCTCGCGCCCGGCGTCTATCTCATACGCGTCTCGGCCACAGGCTTTCAGACCAGAGAAGTGCGCCAGCGTCTCTACATCACACGGACTGGCGAAGTCGTGCCCGTCCCCGTCGCGCTCGACCCCGCGCCGCCCGTCCCAACTCTGACGCCCACGCCGAACGCGCCGCCCGTCGCCGCTGCCACCACCACGCCGACGCCGTCTGTGCAGGGCATGACGAACCCGACAAGCGCGCCCACACCCGCCGCCTCGACTCCCGCGCCGACGCCCGCTGCCGCCGCGCCCGCGCTCACGGAAGAGGAGACGGACATTCGCGCACGCATCAACGCCTCGGACGCACGGCAAGGCGGCGCGTTCACCGAAGAAGAAGTCTCGACGCTCCCGCTCGGCGCGCAGACCTTCACGCGCACCTTCGACGAGTTGACGCTCTTGCTCCCCGGCGTCGCCCCGCCGCCGCAAACTCTGGGCAGCGTCGCAGGCCCCGGCGTCGGTTCGGGCGTCGGCTCTGCGGGTCAGTTCTCCGTCAACGGCCTGCGCTCGCGCGCCAACAACTTCACTGTTGACGGCTCGGACAACAACGACGAGGACATCGGCGTCCGCCGACAAGGTTTCGTCGCGCTCATCCCGCAGCCCATCGAGTCTGTCAAAGAGTATCAGGCGATCACGCTGCTCGCGCCCGCGCAGTTCGGACGCAACATCGGCGCGCAGGTCAACGCCGTCTCCAAGTCCGGCGGCAGCCGGCATCACGGCACGCTCTACGGCTTTCTCAACACGAGCCAACTCAACGCGCGCAACTTCTTCGACACGACGCTCGGAGACTCGCTCTCGCCCCTGCGCTCCGGCAACCAGAACGTCCTTCTGGCCGATAGCGTCGTCTTCAACAGCGACGCGCAGGTCGTGCCCGTCAACCCGCGCCCGCTGAGCGTCCGCAACGGCAGCGGCGGCGAGGATTCTTTCACGCTCGGTCAGTACGGCTTCGTCCTCGGCGGGCCGCTACAACGTGCGCGCGACGCAGACAACCCGGCGCGCATGTTCTACTTCATCTCCGCCGAAGCCTACCGCCAACACGCGACGAAGGAAGAGAGTTTCGCCGTGCCCACGGTCGCAGAGCGCGGCGCGTTCGGCACGGGCGCAAGCGGCCTCTTCTTCGACCCGTTCAACCGCGCGGCTGACAACGCGGACTCGACCGCCTTCGCCGTCCCCACGTCCGCCGGAGGCGACGCGATCTTCAGTCTCTTCCCCTTCCCCAACAACCCCGGCGGCATCTACGGCGCGAACACCTTCACGCAAACACTCCCCGCGAACGCCGAAGGCAAAGTCTTCTCCGGCAAGTTCGACGCCAACTTCAGATGGCGCGGACGCGAGCAATCGCTCGCCAACCGCTACAACTTCACCGACGACTGGCGCACGATCCCCGCGACGGGCGGCGCGATCTTCTCCAGCTTGCGCCCGCGCGTCCGCACGCAAAACAACTCTTTCTTCTTCAACAGCGAACTGAGCGGCGCAAACTCCACGCGCCCCCTCTTCAATCAACTCCGCCTCTCCTACGGGCGCACGCGCCTCAACTTTCAAGAAGAGCGCGACCAAAATTTCCTCCTGCCCAACACGCTCATCCCCAACACGCCGTTCCTCCTGAACGCGCCGCTCCTCGAAAACTTCACCTTCCCGCAACGCATCTCCGACACGGAGTTCGGCGCAAACACGGGCGCGGTCATCTACGTCACGACGCCCGGCGTCACCGTGCAGAACGCGACGCAGTTGGGCGCGACGGGTCAGGTCAGGCGTCTCGGCGCGATTGGTCAAGTCTCAATCGCGGGTTTCAGCCCGCTCGGCGTTGACGTGTTCAACTTCCCGCAACGCCGCGTCAACAACACCTATCAGATCGCAGACGAACTGACCTTGCGCGCCGCAGGGCACAACCTCGTCTTCGGCATGGACACGCGCCGCTCCGAACTCAACTCGGAACTCCCGCGCAACTCGCGCCCGCTCGTCACCTTCGCGGGCGCGCCCGAACTCGCCTTCGACGACGAGGCCGAAACCTTCGCCTTCACCGGACGCTTCCTCCGACCCGAAACGCTCGCCGCCGCCTCTGCTCCGAGCGGCTTCTTCCAAACGCTCGCCACGAGCGGCGAGTCGGCGATCAACCTGCGCTTCTACCAACTCAACTTCTACGCGCAGGACACCTGGCGCGTGCGCCCCGCGCTCTCGCTCTCCTACGGCCTGCGCTACGAGTACAACACGCCGCCGCGCGAAGTGAACCGCCGCATCGAAGACACTTTCAACTCGCCGCTCCTCGACTTCGTGCCCGGACTCAAAAATTTCATCGGCAACCGCACGAGCATCTTTGAACCCGACCGCAACAACTTCGCGCCCCGCGTCGGTCTCGCCTATTCGCCCCAACTCTTCGGGCGCGAGCGCGGCCTGACCGTCATCCGCGCCGGTTACGGTCTCTTCTACGATCAAATTCTCGGCGCGGTCGTCAGCCAATCCCGCAACGTCTATCCTTCATATTTGACGGTGAACTTCGCGGGCGGCCTGAACAATCTCTCCTTCATCGAAGGCGACGGCGCGGGCGCGAACAGTTGCCCGCCGAATCTCTTCACGCGCTGCCCTTTCAGTTTCATCAACCCGAGCAACCCGCTCCCCAATTTGACGACCGGGCAGGGCGGCATCCGTATCGTGCAGCCCGGCACGCTCAACACACTCAACCCCGCGCTCTCGTTCGCGCAGACCGTCAACCTGATCAATTCCATCGTGCGCGGCGGCGGCGACATCCCGCCCGTCAGCGGCTTCGGCGCAACCTTGCCGACGCAGGAACTCGACACGCCGTTGGCGCATCATTTCAGTCTCACGTTGGATCAACAACTCGGCGCGAACCTCGTCGTCGGCGCGTCTTACGTCGGCACGCGCGGGCGTAAACTGCTGCGCTTCAACACGCCGAACCTCGGCGCGAACGCTTACGTCGTGCCCGTCGCCTTCACGTTCCTGCAACCGGAGGGCGGCACCGTCGTCCCCTTCTCGCCCGACTTCTTCGGCCTCACGCTCTCGCCCGGCACGCGCCTCTCTCCGACGGGCGACATCACGGGCGGGCGACCCGTCCAGAACGCAGGCACGATCTATCGCTTCGAGACGACCGCCTCGTCGCGCTACGATGCCTTGCAGCTACAGGCGCGCGGACGCCTCCGTCGCGGTCTACAGTTTCAAGCCTCCTACACTTTCGCCAAAGCGACCGACGACGTTTCCGATGTCTTCGATCTCGCGGGCGCGTCGTCCCTCCCGCAAAATAGCCTCGACTTGGACAACGAACGCGGCGCGGCAAACTTCGACGTGCGCCATCGCTTCGCCTACAACTTCATCTACGACCTCTCGACGACAGGCGCACGCGGCACATTTACCCACGCGATCTTCGACGGCCTCCAACTCGCGGGCACGGGCAGCCTCCAAACCGGACAACCTTTCACCGTCAACTCGATCTTCGACGTGAACCTCGACGGCAACTTAACCGACCGTCTGAACTCGACGCAGGGACTCGTACAAACCGGCGACCGCCGCCAACCGCTCCGCCTGAACGCCGACCCCGCGACACTCCTTGCGCCCATCGGCTCGGACGGCGCGGTCGGGCGCAATACTTTCCGCGCGGGCAGCATCATCGAACTCGACCTCGCGCTCATCAAGAATTTCAAGTTCGGCGAAGCGCGTTCAATCGTCCTGCGTATGGACGCCTTCAACTTCATCAACCGCGCCAACTTCGGCATCCCCGTACGCTTCCTCGAAGCGCCCGCCTTCGGCCAGTCCACGAACACCATCACGCCCGGTCGGCGCATCCAGTTCGCGTTGAAGTTAAACTTCTGAGACGTGCGCCCGCGCTTGAACGAAAAGAAAAGGCTCACCAAACGGTGAGCCTTTTCTTTTCGTGGCCTGCTCTGCGTGTCCGTCGCCGGACGGGCGCGCGGCCTTGAGTTAAATTACTTTGCCTGTTAAGGCATGTGCGGCAACTCGACGATCCCGATGCATTTGTCGCCCTGCCAGATTGAGTAGTGACGCCTTGCCAGAGCGCGCCGTCCGCCCTGAGTCAGCATCAACTCTCTCGCACGCAGTTTCCGTCGAATCACTTTGCCGAGCGGTTCGTCCGCAAACTTCTTCCAGTTATTCGGTGCGCGGTGATGTATGAGCGATTCGAGCGTTTCGGCCTGTTCCTGATCGGGCGTCCCGCCGAGATGTGCGAGATGCTGATTCTGGTAATGACGGTTCGCGCGGTTGCGTAGAGCCTTGCGCAAAGGGATGCCCTTGCGCGCGGCGTGCGGCGCTTCGCCGTAGGTGTTGCGCCGGTCGCGCTCGTAGCTCAGACGCTTCTTCTCCTGTGGTGTTAATCGTCTCATCACACAACACTCTCAAGCATTTTAACTAATTCCTCAAGGCTGCGCCCGCTTGCAGTTTGGTGACGACGAGCGGGCGGGCGGCGAGTTCGCGCCGGTAGAAGACGCGCGGGCGTTGGAGGCTGCGGTTTTCAGGGTTGACCACGCGCTGTTCGCCGTCCACGAACGCAAGCGGCGTCGCGGTTGCCTGTCCCAACAGGCCGCGACTCCGCTTCATGCTTTCGAGTTGCATCAGGGGCACGCGTTCGGTCGCGTAGTCGAGCCATTCGCCCATCAGGACTTGCCCGTCGCGCGGGCGCGCGTCCGCCGCGCCTTCACGGAGTCCCTGCACGACGAGCGCGTAGGTGAGCAGTCCGTGGCCTAACTGCGTCGCCTCTTTCGCCGCTTGATAACCTTGCGCGGCGGTGAGGATGAACATGCCCTTCTCATAAGCGAGTTGCGCCAAGCCTTTGGAGTTCATCGGGCCGAGCCGCTTGTCTTCCGCTTCGAGAGCCTGCCCGGAGTTGCACGCGTCGAGGATGAGCACGGCCTGCGCCGCGTCCACGCCGTCCAGAGCCGCTTCCAACTCGCGGTCGGAGAGGCTGTGTTCGAGTAAGGTCCGCATCCCGGCGGCGTCAATCTTCGTGCGGTCGCCCGCGTAGCCGAGGTCGTGCGGGATGATGTAGAAGCGTTGCCCCTGCGCGATGCCGTGACCGGCGTAGTAGATGATGACCGTGTCTTCGGGCTGCGCGCGTTTGAGTCTGGAGAGGTCGGGCGGCGCGCCGGGCGGCAGCGCAGACTCTTCGCCGCCGAGACGTTTGATCGCCGTGAGCAGGTTGGCCTTCGTGCTCTCCGTGTCGAACAGGCGGACGACTTCGATCTTCGCGAAACCGGCGATGCGCGCCTGCGCCTTTTGCACTTCGTCGCCGAAGGTCTGCGCGTCGGCGTTGGCGAAGTTCAGATTGAAAGCCGGGTTGGCGTACTTGTTGACGCCGACGGCGAGAATGTAGGCCGTGCCCGCGCGACGCAAACTCGCATCGCCTGTGACGAGCAGTTGCGCGTCAACGCTCTTCACATTGTCGCGATTGAAGACGTAAGCCGTCAGTTGATTTTCGCCTGCGACGATGGGCACGTCCGCCTCGATGAGGGTCTTCCCGCTGCCCCCCTTCAACACGTCGCCGCGCCAGAGGCGCACGAGCAGGCCGTTGCGGAAAAGTCGCAAGTCCTGCGCGCCGCTGCCGCCCCCATGGAGCGCGTCGGCGGCGGTCGCTTCGTCAACCTCTATCCGCACGCCGACGGTTTTCGTCTTGACGTTCGACGCGTCGCCCGCGAGCGAGAGACGCACTTGCGGCTGGCGTCGGTCGCGCTCGGCGATGTTTTTCGCGGCCTGCGTCGGTCGCCCCGCGAAGATGTCGCCGAGCAAGCCCGGATAATAATATTCGTTGAAGAAAACCTCGACGGGGCGCACGTTCAGGGTGTTTCCCTCGAACCGCCACATGATCTGATTCCACGCCGCAGGCGAACCGTCGAACAACCCGTCGGGCGCGACGACGAGCCATTCCTCGCTCTCAAGCAGCGACACGAGCGTCGCACGCAGTTCGCCCCGGTCGCCAGACCAGACGCGCGCGCTGCCGTCTTCGCTGCCGCTCACGAGCCAACGCCCGTCGCGGCTAAAAGCGAGCGCGTTGACGGCGTCCGTGTGCGCGTTCGTCGTGCGCACGTCCGCGCCCGTCGAGGCGTTCCAGAATTTGATCTCGCCGCGCGCATTTCCGGCGAGCAGAGTCTGCCCGTCGCGGCTGTAGGCGACGCACGCGAACTTGTCCGCGCCGGGGAGCGTGCGAATTGTTTGCCCGCTCGCGGCGTCCCACACACGCGTCGTCTGATCGTAACTCGCGGAGGCGAGCGTCTTCGCGTCGGGGCTGAACGCGACGGACGAGACGAGCGCGTTGTGACCGTTGAGCGTTTGCACAAGCCCGCCGTCCGCAGTGTTCCAGATTTTGACTTCGCCGTTTGAACTGCCGGAGGCGACGCGCGCTCCGTCCGCGCTGAACGCGAGCGCGTGTACTTCGCCGCCGTGCCCTGCGAGCGTGCGTAGCTCGCGCGGAGGCGTGGCGTTCGTGTCCCAGAGTTTGATCGTCCGGTCGTTGCTGGCGGAAGCGAGCACGCCCGACGCGTCGAAGGCGACGGCGTTGACCGACCCGGCGTGCCCCGTGAGTTTCGCCAACTCGCGCCCCGTCAAGACCTCCCACAGTTTGACGCCGCCGCTCAAGCCGCCCGCCGCGACGGTGCGCGAATCGGGGCTGAAGGCCACGGAATTGATCACGCCGATGTTGCCCGCGAGATTGAGCAACTCGCGCCCCGTCGCCGCTTCCCACAGGCGCACGGTGTTGTCTTTGCTGCCCGAAGCGAACCACTTGCCGTCGGGACTAAACGCCGTGGCATAGACGCCGCTCGCGCGCGTCTCGAAAACACGCACGCTCTTCGGCACGCTCACGTCTCTGACGACGACGGTTTTGTCGCCGTTGCTCGTCGCCACCCATTTTCCGTCCGCGCTAAACGTCGCGGCTTCGAGCGTCTCCAAGCTCTCCGCGTCGGAACTGGCAGACAGTTGCTTGCCGCTCTCCGCGTCGAAGCGCACGAGCGCGCGTTGTCCCGCGCACGCCGCGAGCACGCCGCGCCCGCCGTCCGTGAAGGCGACGGCGACGACCGCATCGCCCATGCCTGCGAGCGTCCGCACCTCGCGCCCCTTCGCGGCGTCCCAGATTTTGATCGTGCGATCATTGCTGCCCGAAGCGAGTCGCCGACTGTCGGGGCTAAAGGCGAGCGTGCGCACGCGGTCGCTGTGTCCGGCGAGCGTGTGCTGTTCGCGTCCGCTGCCTGCGTCCCAGAGTTTGACTGAATTATCACGCGCGCCCGTGGCGAGCAGTTTGCCGTCGGGACTAAAGGCGAGGCACAAGACCGCGCCCGTGTGTCCGGCGAGCGTGCGCTCGGCTTGTCCCGTCTGCGCGTTCCAGAGTTGGACGGAGTTCTCCGCGTTGCCCGTGGCGACGAGGCGCGCGTCGGGGCTGAAGGCGATGGTGTTAATGCTCCCGCCGCCGCTCATGCTTTTCAGTTCGCGCCCCGTCGCTACATCCCATAACTTAACTACGCCGTCGAGCGCGCCCGTCGCGAGTGTCTTGCCGTCCGAACTGAACGCGACCGCCTTGATCCAGTTCGTGTGCCCTGAAAGCTTGCGCAACTCCACGGCGCGCTCCGTGTCCCACAAGCGCACGGTGTTGTCCTTGCTGCCCGAAGCGAGCAGGCGCGCGTCGGGGCTAAAGGCCAGACCGTCCACGCGCATCGCATGGCCTGTCTGGAGCACGAGTTCCGGTCGGCTCGCCTCGTTAGATTTTGGCTGCGCTTCCTCATGCGCCCTTGCCGCGAAGACGACGGCGCACGCGGCGAGCGTCCACAGCAGACACGAAACGAGCCTGCGGCGGCGACGACGCGTTGCAAACTTTGTTTTAAGTGAAGAAGCGGTTGGGGGAAATTTCATATTGCTCTTTCAACGGAAGGTTTTCTGCAAAAGTTGCGTGACGGGGCGACGGACGGTGGCGGCAACTTAGGTCAAAAACGACGAAGGTGTCAAGATAAACGCGCTCCCGAATCGGGCTGTCAACTGACTACTGTAGCAGTTCGCTATTTGGTCGGACTTAAAAACCTTCACCACAGAGACACAGAGAGCACAGAGGGGGCATAGAGAGTTGATTCTTCTCTGTGCCCCCTCCGTGTCCTCTGTGTCTCTGTGGCGAGCCTTTCTTTTAGTCACACTTAATCGCAACGTGCCCTAGAACATCACCCTTGCGCCGCGAGACTCGCCGGGCGCGGCGCGCCTTGCAGTTGCACGGGCGGGCTAATCGCGCAGCACACTTTGACCAGACGCTCGCGGTCGCGCTGCATCTCGCGGTCTTCCGCGAGCCACGCGCGCACTTCGCCAAAGAGCCGCGCCGCGTGCGCGTCCGCAGGCTCCGAGATACGATAGTGCATCCACTTGCCCTCCCTGCGCGCCGCCACCACGCCCGCGCGCCGCAGGTATGCCAGATGGCGCGAGATTTTCGGCTGGCTCTCCCCCAACACCTCCACGAAGAAACAGACGCACACTTCGTCCGCGCCGATCAAATTCAACAGCCGCAGCCGCGTGCGATCCGCCAGAGCCTTAAAGAGACGCTCCATGTCAAACGCCTTGCCCGTCTTCCCCATCACACCTCCGAAAGGAACAAAGGTTTCAGGTTTCAGGTTTCAGGTTTCAGGTTAAAGCAAGAAGAACCTTCTGACCTGAAACCTGAAACTTGAAACCTGAAACTCAAATACGCATTGACATATATGTTCGCCGCGCGTATGCTGGGCACATATTCGTCAAGGCGAATATAACATGAGAGGAAAGGGAGAGGCAAAAAGATGGAGAAGCAACAGGTGAGGACGGCGCAGGCGTTAAAGGCGCATCTCGCTTTGAACGTGCGCAGCGTCGAGCGGAGCGTGGAGTTTTATCAAAAGATGTTGGGACTCGCGCCGTCAAAGCGGCGTCCCGGTTATGCCAAGTTCGACGTCGAGAACCCGCCGCTGAATTTAACTTTGAACGAAGTTCCCTACACGGAGCGCGGCGCGCTCTCGCATCTGGGGATTCAACTGGCGACGACCGAAGACGTACTCTCGATGCGGCGCAACTGGCTGGACGCAGGACTCGACACGCGCGACGAGATGCAGACCAACTGCTGTTACGCCTTGCAGAACAAGACCTGGGTGCAAGACCCCGATGGCAACGAGTGGGAAGCCTTCGTCGTGCTCGAAGACAATTTGCCGACGACCTCCGCCTGTTGCGCGCCGGGGTTAGCAGCGACGACGGGCGAGACGACAGCGAAGACGACGACAACGACGAACGCAGAAGTGACGACGGCACCGACGGCAGAGGCGACGACGGCGGAAGCCTCCTCATGCTGCGCGACGGCTGCGCCGCTGACGATCTCGCGTTGAGAAAAAAGTTGAACGTATAAACCAAGCGAAGTCGAAGCATTTGGCTAGAACTTAGCGAAGCGTCGCTGGCGAAGCGTTCAACTTTTGTGCGTCGAACTCTTTTGTTGAAGAGAAAGCGGGGCGCGGCATTTGACGAGTAAACGGAGCGAAAGCGTGCAAACGACGCTGGCGCGCCGCGCCGTGGCCGAAGCGTTGGGCACGGCGTTGCTGCTCGCGGCGGTGGTCGGCTCGGGCATCATGGGCGAGCGGCTCGCGGGCGGCAACGTCGCCATCGCGCTCTTAGCCAACACCCTCGCGACCGCCGCCGCGCTCGTCGCGCTCATACTCACTTTCGGACAGATCTCCGGCGCGCACTTCAATCCGGCGGTGACGCTCGCGGACGCCTCGCAGGGCGGGCTGCGCTGGCTACCGGACGTGCCCGTCTATCTCGCGGCGCAGACGGCGGGAGCGTTTGCGGGCGTGGCGACGGCGCATGTGATGTTCGGCGAGCCTCTGTTCGGTGCGTCGCGCCACGCGCGCGTGGGCGGCGCGCAGGTGTTCAGCGAGGCGGTGGCGACCTTCGGCCTGTTGTGCGTCATCTGGGGCTGCGCGCGCCTGCGTTCGCAGGCCGTCGCCTTCGCCGTCGCGGCTTACATCACGTCGGCCTACTGGTTCACGTCTTCAACGTCGTTCGCAAACCCGGCGGTCACGCTGGCGCGTTCGGCAACGGACACGTTCGCTGGCGTTCGCCCGCAGGACGCGCCCGCCTTCATCCTCGCACAACTCGCGGGCGCGGCGGCGGCCACCGCGCTCTTTCGCTGGCTCGTGCCGAAGCTGCCGGAGGATGCCGCCGCCGTCGTCCTGCCGCACGACGAGACGTAGACCGGACGGAGTTGGAGAGTTAAGACGGAGAGGAAACTTGAATGACGACGACGAAGCGTGTGCGCGTCTTGATTTTGTGTACGGGCAACTCGGCGCGCAGCCAGATGGCGGAAGGCTTGCTCAGACACGACGGCGGCGCGGGCTTTGAAGTGTTCAGCGCGGGCGTGAGTCCGAGCCGCGTCAGGCCGGAAGCAATTGCGGCGATGCGCGAGATCGGCGTTGACATCTCAGGGCAACGCTCGAAGTCTGTCGAAGAGTTAGCAGGTCAACCTTTCGATTACGTCGTCACGGTCTGCGATAACGCGCGCGAGCAATGCCCGTTTTTTCCGGCGGAGACGAAGCGCATCCATTGGAGTTTCGACGATCCGGCGGCGGTTGAAGGAGACGAACAGGCGCGGCTCGCGGTCTTTCGCCGCGTGCGCGACGAGATACGCGTGCGGCTCCGCGAGTTCGCGGCAAGTTCGCCTTGACGCGCGGTTGACGGCGATAATATCTTACGCCTTGAAGACGCGCTAATATTCGGCTTGATGTTGACCTCGCCGAACTCTCCATCATCTCCAAACTTCGATTTATCACGCAACACCTTGCGACTTCGGTTTTAACTTTGCAGACGACACGGCGCATCGCACTCTTCATTCTCTGTTTCGTCGTCCTCTTCCACGCGGGCGTCGCGCAGGAGCGCAAGAAGACGGACGCGCCGGGTCTGTTTCCCGTCCGGCAAGACGGCAAGTGGGGCTATATAGATCGGGCGGGCAAGCTCGTCGTCGCGCCGCAGTACGATGCGGCGTGGGAGTTCACGGAAGGGTTGGCTTACGTGAAGGCGGGCGCGCAGCGCGGCTTGATTGACCGGACGGGCAAGCTCGTCGTCAACTTGCAGCAGGTTGACTTGGCCGGACTCTTCTCCGAAGGACTCGCGCCCGTGCAGACCGCGAGCCAGCCGCCGCGCTTCGGCTTCATAGACCGCGCGGGCAAGCTCGTCATCAACCCGCAGTACGACGCGGCGCGCGGCTTCGCGGAGGGACTCGCGCTCGTCATGGTCGAACGCAAGTACGGCTTCATAGACAAGCGCGGGCGCATCGTCGTCAAACCGCAGTTCGACAAGGCCGCGAGTTTTTCCGAAGGACTGGCGGCGGTCGTCGTTGACAACAAGCACGGCTACATTGACCGCACCGGGAAGTTCGTCATCGCGCCGCAATACAACAACGCTTACAACTTCGCGGAAGGGTTGGCGGCGGTCGCCGTCGGAGGCCGCTACGCGTGCATCAACCGGAAGGGCGAGATGCTGGTCGGGTTGCAGCCCGGCTACGTGGGCACTTTTGCGGAAGGACTCGCGCCCGTCATCGTCAACAACAAGTTCGGCTACATCAACCGCGCCGCCGCTTCCATCATCGCGCCGCAGTTCGATTGGACGGGCGGCTTCAGCGAAGGTCTGGCGGTCGTCAAGACGGGCGGCAAGTTCGGCTACATAGACAAGGCAGGGCAGTTCGCCGTCCGCGCACAGTTCGACAACGCGCACAACTTCAACGGCGGCCTCGCGCGCGTCTGGCTGGCGGGCAGACAGGGCTACATAGACAGGAGCGGAAACTTCGTGTGGAAGCCGACGAAGTAAGCGACCGTCGCGTGCGTAGGTTGGTGAGTTGCCCCGGCAGGCTCAGGCGAGGAAGTTGTCGTACTCGTCTTTCACCACCGCGTAACACTTGCAGGAAGCCGCTTCCAGACCGGCGCGGTCGAGAATCCTGATCCGGCCGCGACTGTAGCGGATGAGTTTTTGTTTCTGTAGATTTCCCGCCGCCAGCGTCACGCCTTCGCGTCGCACGCTCAGCATCAGCGAAAGAAATTCCTGAGTCAGACGAAACTCGTCGCCTTCGATACGGTCGTGCGTCATCAGCAACCAGCGTGCGAGGCGCGGGTTGACGAGGTGAAAACGGTTGCAGGCTGCCGATTGGGAGATTTGCGTCAGGAGCGAATGCGTGTAGCGGTGCAAGAGTTTTTGTAGCGCGCCGCTGCCGTTGCTTAACTCCTTGCGCAGCGCGGCGGCTTTCATTCTCGACGCGCTGCCTTCGCCCTGCACCAGACCGCGCGTGCGCGACTTGCTGACGCCCATGAAGACGGGCAGACCCGCCATGCCGTCGTTGCCGACGATCCCGACTTCGAGGTGCTCGCGTTCGCCCACCTTGGAGAGTAGAGAGACGATGGAGTTGTTAGGGAAATAGACGTGGCGGAGATTCTCGCCCGGCTCGAAGAGAATGTCGCCGAAGGTCAGGGTGACGGGCTCCAACTCCGGCAGCAGGCGTTCGTAGTCTTTGGCGGGCAGGGCGGCGAGCAGGCGGTTTCCCACCTGATTATTTTTTTGTTTGGTCGGCATCGAGAAAATCCCTCTTATTTGCGTCAGGTCTCTTTAAGACAACAGACAACATAAGAAGGAGGTTGCTAGCCCGATCCCGATGTCGAGAGGTGAATATTCTGCCCTTGAGAACGCGCGCAGCTTATCACGGGCGAGAAATAAATGCGCGCATTAACGCGTTGCAATCTCACCCTAAACCTCCGCCTGGGACAGCAAAGAATTGAGCGCGGCTTCGAGCGTCGCCTCGGTCGTGCCCGTCTCCACGTCCGCAAACAGCGACCAGCGTTCCAGATGTTCGGCCGACTGGCCGGGTTCGAGACGCAGGAGCGGCGAAAGAGATTCGACCTCGATAAAATCCCCCGCCGTGTACGTCTCACAATTGCAGCCGTAGTCCGGGTAGCTCGCGCCGTCTTGATAAACGAAACGTTTGACGAAGACGGTCGCGCCGCGCGCGTAAGCCGCCCAGCCCTGCTTGTTCAGCATGCCGATCTTCTGCGGGTGGCTCGCGCGCTCGTCTGTGCTCAGGCGTATGAATTTTTTGCCGATTGACCAGCGCGCGTCCGTGAGGTCTGTGTAATGCCAGAGGACGAGCGGGCGCGCGGGCAGCAGATAGTCGTCCCAGGAGATGTAAGGCTCCTGCGGGAAGATGGCCGTGCCGCCGCCGCGCATGACTGTGAGACCCCAGAGCGCGGCGTCTATCGCCCAGAGATTTCGATTCGTGATCTTGTGCGTGACGGAGAGACCGCTACCCTCGCCCGCTTCGAGCGCGAGGCGCAACTCCTTCTCGATCCCGGTCGCCGCCTCCACGGGCGCGGTCAGACGAATCTCACGCTCGCCTTCACACGCGACTGTGAGCGGAGAGTTGTCCGGCGCATAACTGCGCGGCTTCGCTTCGGGCGCGACCCACAGGCGATGGCCGCCCCACAATTTGAACTCGCCGAGTTCGGTCTTGATGGTCGCTTCGGGCACTTCGCCGAGCATGTTCTCCGCGCCGCGAAATTTGTAACTCAAGATGCGCGGCCCCACGTCGCTCGTCGCGATCACTTCGACTCTCTCGTTCGACAACCTGTAACAATTCGGCAGTCCGAGATAAGAAATTTTTTCCACTTTCAGAAAAACCCTCCCTGTGCGATCATTTCAGCCCAACGACCCTAGCGGCCTCGCGCGAGTTTACCGTCACGGCAAGTTTGCCACAACGAGTTGACAGGCTTGCCCCGACAAGTCGAACCGGCGACGCGCCCCCCTCGCACACGCGCGCTGCCCGACCTGCGGAATTTCTACCGCGCGATTCGCGAGGCGTCCGACGTGCCCTTCGATGTCGAACGCGTCGCCCGACTCGAACTCGAATGGTGGATCGTGCATCGCGAACGCGCCAGTCACCGTGAAGGCGACCTCGCACGCGCGCTCGCCGAAGCCGCCGCGGAGATTTACCGCGTCCCCGTCGAACGCATGGCGGAGCACGGACGCCTCCGCGCCGAAGCCATGTCGATCCGCGACACGCGCGCCGAAGCGGGCGGCGTCACCGAAGCCGACTGGGCGCGCATTGATGCCCTGCTCCACGCCTCCTGGCAATCGCTCCACAAGGCCGCCAACTCATAAGAAGCGCCGTTGCGTTCAAATGTCGCCCGCTAGACATTCGCGCGCCGATAATTTAACTTTAACAGCTTACAAGTACCGGCATTTTCACAGTGAGGAAGGTGCGGCGCGCATCCATCTTCACATGAGTTACGCGAAAGTGGCGTAATTGGCAGCCGCGCCAGACTTAGGATCTGGTCCCGTAAGGGGTGGGGGTTCGAGTCCCCCCTTTCGCATCGTTGTTTGGAATGATTTTGCCCTACGCGTTTCTATAATTTTTTAAAGGAAGGATGCCCGCACCGTTGAGCCGCGCCGGAGCAGCGGCGACGCACGCGGGTTTTATGTTTATGAAGACAGAAGTGGTTGACGTTTCCACGACCCGGAAAGAACTCAAGATCGAGATTGACGCCGCAGACGTGCGCGCCGAAATGGAGCGCGTCACGGAACGCTACGCGGCGGCGGTGAACGTGCCCGGCTTTCGCAAAGGGCGCGCGCCCAATTCCGTCGTGCGACAGCGTTACAAAAATGAGATTCGCGGCGAGGTCGTGCAGAACCTCGTGCCGCACGCCATCAACGAAGCGATTAACGAAACCGCGCTCAACGTGATCGGCGAGCCGGACATACATCTCTCGAACGACGAGGCTTTGGAGAAACTCGGTGAGCAGCCGCTCTCCATTCACGCGCACGTCGAGGTGCTGCCCGAAGTCGCGCTCGGCGAGTACAAGGGTCTGGAAGTCGTGCGCCGCACGCGCCCCGTCACGGATGAGACGGTCGCGGAGATGATCGAGAATTTGCGCGAGCAGTCGGCCTCTCTGCAACCCGTCGAAGACCGCGCGGCGGAGGCGGGCGACACGGTGACGGTCAACTTCACGGGCAAGTACATCGAACCGGCCGAAGCCGAGGACATCAAAGCCGACGACGTTGACGTGGTGATCGGCGGCGAAGGCGTGCTCGAAGATTTCACGGAGCAACTGACGGGCACGAAGCCCGACGACGTGAAAACTTTCCGCGTCAGTTACCCCGAAAATTTTTCGTCGCCAGGACTCGCGGGAAAAGTGATTGACTACACGGCGACGGTGACGGCGGTGCGCCGCAAAGAGTTGCCCGAAGTGGACGACGAGTGGGCGAAGACGTTCGGCGAAGAGATTGATTCGCTCGAAACGCTGCGCTCGAAGCTGCGCGAGTCGCTGGAAGACCGCGCGCGGCTTGAGTCGGAGCACCGCCTGCGCGACGAGTTGATGGGAAAGCTGCTCACGACGCACGAGTTTGACGTGCCCGAGTCGCTCGTCAAAAGTCAGGCGCGCAGGCTCCTCGAATCAACCGTGCGCGACATGATGCAGCGCGGGATGGATCCGCGCAATCAGGAGCTTGACTGGGGCAACTTGCAGGGCATGATGGAGGCGCAGGCCACGGAAGATTTGCGCGGCTCGATCCTCCTCGAACGCATCGCCGACGCCGAAGAGATCGAGCCGACGGATGAAGAGATCGAGCGAGAGATCGAGTCGCTCGCGCAGGGCGCGCGCCAGACGGTAGAGCAAGTGCGTGCTGCCTTGACAAAGCAAGGAGGCGAACGTAGCATCGCCGACAGATTGCGCCACCGCAAGGCGCTCGATCTTCTCATGGAAAATGCGCGCGTGAGCGAAGAGGAATGGCGCGAAGATGCGCCGCCCGCAGAAGCCGCGCCAGAGGCTGCGCCGGAAGCTGACGCAGCGCAGGCTGATGAGACGAACGCGGGCGGCGAGTCGCCGTCCGGCGAGGCAAAAGCTGACGACGAATAAGTCGGCAGTTAATTTTAATTTGACCAGAAAGTTCGGAGTTTTAAGTTTATGGCTTTAGTCCCGATGGTGGTCGAGCAAACGTCGCGCGGCGAACGCGCCTTCGACATTTACTCGCGCCTTTTGAAAGACAACATCATCTTCATCTCGACGCCGATTGACGATCAGATCGCGAACCTCATCGTCGCGCAACTGATCTTTCTTGAAGCCGAAGACCCGGAGAAAGACATCTCGCTCTACATCAATTCGCCGGGCGGCTCGATCACGGCCGGTATGGCGATCTACGACACGATGCAGTTTATCCGCGCAGACGTGTCCACGCTCTGCGTCGGGCAGTGCGCCTCGATGGCCGCGCTCCTCTTGGCGGCGGGCGCGAAAGGCAAACGCTTCGCGCTGCCCAATTCGCGCATCCTCATCCACCAGCCTTCGGGCGGCGCGGAAGGACAGGCCACGGACATTCGCATCATGGCCGAAGAGATCATACGCATGCGCGAATTGACCTCGAACATTCTCGCCAAGCACTCCGGTCAGGAGTACGAACAGATCGAGCGCGACGTTGAACGCGACCGCATCATGTCCGCGATGCAGGCCAAAGAGTACGGACTGATTGACGAAGTGATCACGCACCGCGAAGCATAAATTTTTCACCGGCGCGCCTGATCTTGTGAAAGATTCAGACGCGCCGGTCGTTTTATGCTACAGTAGTTCCCCGACAGTTGAAACGCGTCCCCACGCGCCACCGCTCGCGGGCACAAGTTCTGAACAAAAAGCCCGCCCGTTAGTAAGTCACTTGACAAGCTGAGTTGGACTAGAACCTCGAAACCACGGAGTCCCCTATAAGCCTATGGTACGTCGAACCGATGACACGTTGCGTTGTTCGTTCTGCGGCAAATCGCAGAACGAAGTGAAGAAGCTCATTGCCGGCCCCACCGTCTATATTTGCAATGAATGTATTGACATCTGCAACGAGATCATCACGGACGACCAGCAGGCCGAGGCCGTCGCCACGCGCCCGCCGCTCCCCAAACCTTCCGAGATCAAAACCTTCTTAGACGAATACGTGATCGGGCAGGACGAGACGAAGAAGCGTCTCGCCGTCGCCGTCTATCAACATTACAAGCGCATAGAGATCGCGCGCCGCCGCTCGGAAGTCGAGATACAGAAGTCGAACATCCTCTTGATGGGGCCGACCGGCACGGGCAAGACGCTCCTCGCGCAGACGCTCGCGCGCATGCTCTCCGTTCCCTTCACCATCGTTGACGCGACGACGCTCACGGAAGCGGGCTACGTCGGCGAAGACGTGGAAAACATCATCCTCAAACTCTTGCAGGCCGCCAACGGCGACGTGGAACGCGCGCAGCAGGGCATCATCTATATTGACGAGGTTGACAAGATTTGCCGCAAGGACGAAAACCCCTCGATCACGCGCGACGTGTCGGGCGAGGGCGTGCAGCAAGCACTGTTGAAAATTCTGGAAGGCACGGTCGCCAACGTTCCGCCGCAGGGCGGCAGGAAGCACCCGCATCAGGAGTTCTTCCCGATTGACACGACGAACATTCTCTTCATTTGCGGCGGCGCGTTCGTCGGTCTGGAAAAAGTGATCGAGCGACGCATGCGGAACAAGGCGTTCGGCTTCCGCGCCGAGATCAAAGACAGCAAGGAGCGTTATTCGGAAGCGCTCGCGGCGGTGCAGCCGGAAGACCTGGTGAAGTACGGGTTGATCCCGGAGTTCGTCGGACGCCTGCCCGTGCTCGGCGTCTTGAACGAACTGGACGAAGGCGCGCTCCTGCGCATTCTCACCGAGCCGAAGAACGCGCTCATCAAGCAGTACCAGAAAAAATTCGAGTACGACAACGTCAAGCTGCGCTTTACGGACGACGCGCTCAAGGCGATTGCGCGTCAGGCCGTCGAACGAAAAGTCGGGGCGCGCGGCCTGATGATGATCATGGAAGAGTTGTTGCTCGATTCGATGTACACGCTGCCCTCGCAGAAGCGCGTCAAGGAGTTTGTCATCACGAGCGAGATGGTCGAACGACGCCGCGCCATCCCCGGCGAAGCCCTGACGGGCGTGGACGACGCCGCCGCTTAGTGAAGCGTATCTTGAGTAGTCAGGACAGCCTCACATGAAGTGCCCCGAATGCTGGAACGATGTTCCGGCGCACTCAGCTTTCTGCTTGCATTGCGGGCATGAACTTGCAGTCACGCGCGCAGCACCTCGCCAAGTTGTACCGATTGAGCCAGCGGGTTCAATTACCTCCGCATCATCACCAACATATACACAATATAAGAGTCATCAAGAACCAAGGCCGTCTCGAACGCAGAGACGAGCGGACGTTTTCCTATTGGCTCTATTGGTCGTTCTTGGCATCCTGCTTTTCACCGGCACTGCCGTAATGTTCTTTAATATCTGGCAAAAGCAAGAGACTATAACCGCACAAACGACTGAAAGAGAAAGAGACGTGCCTGCGGCTATTTCCACGCCCGCGGCTACTCCCGAGCCGCGACCTCCGACCATCAAGAATCCGAGTTTGCCGGTTCCGGCCAGCATCGTCGCAGACCCGACGCTCTTTCCGCCGGACAATCGCCAGACCGCTCACGGCGACCCGACCTCCCGCTCCGCCGAAGCGCGTTCCGGTAACGGCATCGGCACGGGCACGGGCGTCGGTTCGGGTGAAGGCGGCGGTTCCGGCGGCGGCACCGATTACAACAAGACTTTCAACCAGCGCGAAGTGACGCGCAAGGCCAACATCACGAGCAAGCCCGAACCGCTCTACACAGCAGAAGCGCGCCGGAATCAAACCAGCGGCACAGTCCGCTTGCGTCTTATCCTCGGCGCGTCGGGCTCCGTCTCCGGCATCACGCCTCTGTCGAGATTGCCGGACGGGTTGACGGAGAAGGCGATTGAAGCGGCGCGCAGAATAGCCTTCATCCCCGCCGAGAAGGACGGGCGCAAAGTCTCGCAGTACGTCACCATCGAGTACAACTTC
>DASYMM010000274.1:0-4212 GCA_036009085.1 Pyrinomonadaceae bacterium
GTTCGTGGCTTGGGACTTGGGTCTTGGGTCTTGGGACTTCTCTGCTTTTGCCTTTTGCCTTTTACCTTTTACCTTCCCGTGAGCCTTGCGGCTGCGGATGGCGTGCGTGTGGAGTTGCCCGCGAGCAATGCGCTGCGTGTGGAGAACTGGCGCGGCAGCGTGAAAATCGAAGTCTGGAGCGAAAGCGATGTCTCTGTCACCGCGATGATTGACGGCGCAACGCCGAAAAGCTCGCCTGTCATCATTGAACGAACAGCGCAGCTCTTAAAGATCGGCGTCGCCCGGCAAAAGCCCGGCACGCCGCCGGAGCGCGTTGATCTGCTCGTCCGTCTGCCTGAGCGTTCACGCGCCGAAGTTGTCACCAGCAGCGGCGAAGTTGACGTGCGCGGTGTGCCTGCCGAACTCAGGGCGCGCACCATCAAGGGCGACATTCGCGCCGAAGTTTCCGCGAACAGCAATGCGAGCGTGGCGGCGGAAACCGTGAGCGGCCAGATTGATTCCACACTGACTGCGACCACTCCTGCGGTCAGCGCGCGCATCTTCCATACTACTTTGGGGAAGGGCCGCAATCTCTTGAGCCTGCGCTCCGAACGCGGACGCATCACGCTCGTCTCGACAGATTCACAAATTGAAACAGCCAGCAGCGCGCCGTCGCCTGCGAGTGTCTCGCTCCCGCAGCAAGACAGCCAGCCAGCCACGGAAGAGACGCGCAAGCCCCCGACGCTCGTCGGCGCTGACCGTGGCACGGGCGCGGGCACGCCCGCCACGCCTCTCTCGACGCCCGAAGAGATAGACGAAGGCGACATCGTGCGCGTTGATACCGAACTCGTCACCGTCAACATGAGCGTCATTGATCGCGGCACGAATCGCGGCCTCGTGGGCCTCCGCCAGGATGATTTCAAAGTCTACGAAGACGGCGTGCCGCAGCAGATCGTGAATTTCGATTCGGCGTCCGCGCCCTTCAATCTAGTCCTGCTCATCGACCTTTCAGGCTCGACGCAGGATGTCGTCAAGCTGATACGCGAGGCGGCGCTCCATTTCGTCAACGCCGCGCGCGCAGGCGACCGCATCAGTGTCATCACTTTCTCCGCCGCGCCGGTCATCGTCTCACCGTTGACGAACGACCGCGAAGCGCTGCGCCAGCGCATCAACGCCATCGAAAAGCCGCAGGGCAGCACACGTCTTTACGACGCGCTCGGCTTCGCGATAGACGAAGTGTTGAAGGACTCGAAAAACTCGCGCCGCAACGCCATCGTCCTGATGAGCGACGGACTCGACAGCCAACTCCCGAACGTCACCGGCGACGGCTCACAACTCGATTACAGGGAACTGCTGGGACGCGTGCGTGAGTTTGACGGCGTGCTCTATACTCTCTGGCTGGATACCGAGACGGAATATTCGTCGCTCAGCGAGCTGGACGTGCAGCCCGAAACCTTCGATCTGGCACACGACCGGATGAAGGAATTGGCGGACGCGGGCGGCGGCATCTTCTACGAAGTTGAAGCCCTGGAAGACCTCGCGGGCGCTTACGAACGCGTCGTCGCAGACCTCGGCACCGTCTACAGCATCGGCTATCGCCCCGCGAACAAGCAGCGCGACGGCAAGTGGCGCGCCATCCGCGTCGCGGTCGCGCGCCCGAACGCCGTCGCGCGCGGCAAGCGCGGCTATTACGCTAATTAAAATCAATGCGGCGGGGTTTTCAGTCTGTGAAGACTTGTTCGACGCGTAGTTGAAGTTGAGGAAAGACGGCAGAGGTGATCTTCTCATCGAGCTTGAAGAATAGACCTTCGCCTAAGCGGTCGCCGGTGTTGGTGCGGACTTCAAGTGTTTCAGCCTTTTCATCAATGAGCCAGAGTTCACGGACGCCGAGCGCGCCGTAGGTCTCTGCTTTAGTGTTCCGATCATAAATTGCCGAGCCGGGTGAGATGACTTCGATCACGAGATCAGCCGTCGTGCGATGCTCCGGCTCAAGACGGGCTTCGAGTTCCGCCGAGACATAAAATAAGTCTGGCTCAAGATAGGTGCTCGGCCCTGTCCAGATGGCGGCGCGCGGGACATAGAGGCTGCCCCGGTCGCCAGTTGCAGCCAGATGCAAAGTCAACAAACGGTTGAGACGCTTGACTACATTGTCGTGCGTGTATTCCGGTGGTGGTGTCATGTAGAGCACTCCGGCGATGAGTTCGAGCTTTGACCTGTCCGGTGGGTCGGGCAGTTGCCAGAATTCTTCGAGCGTGTAGGTCTTAACGAACGGTGATGTATTAATTGTGGAAACCATCGCTGCCCTCGCGCCAAGTATAGCAAACTCGCTCCTGCGCTGGTATAGAATCAAGGACTTCGGTTGTCAGCCGGTGATGCGCTGCGCAGCAATTATGGAGACTATGCGAACCGAAAGGGACACAGCAAGGGTTGGCAGGCAGAAGCCGGTCGGAAGAAAATCTCTTCATTTATTCTTGCCTGTGAGCTTCACGTTGTTGCTCATAATCATGAGCGTGCCGAGTGTTCGCGCGCAGGATGAGCCGCCACCACCGCCGCCGGTGGCGCGGCAAACGCAGGAGACAACGGAGACGATTCGGGTTGATGTCGAGCTGGTTGATCTCAACGTCAGCGTCTTTAATCGCGAAGCGCAACATCCGGTCGGCGAGTTGCAGCAGAAGGATTTTCGTGTCTTCGAGAACGATATCGAGCAGGAAATCTCTTTCTTCGCGTCCGCCGCAACGCCGTTTGATCTGGTCTTGCTGCTGGACCTTTCAGGCTCGACGGCTGACAAGCTCGATCTGGTACGTAAATCGGCCCAGCGGTTTGTGGAGGCTGCGCGACCGGTTGACCGCATCGGCGTCGTCACTTTTACGAACGTCGCGCACGTCGTCTCACCGCTGACCGCAGACCGCGCGGAATTAATCAAGCAAATCAAGAAGATTAAGAAGCCGCAGGGCGGCACGAATTTTTGGGACGCGTTGCGCTTTGTGTTAGAGCGCGTGCTTGAGCGTAAAGCGGACGCGCCGGAGCGCCGGAGCGCCGTCGTCGTCATGACGGACGGAGTAGATAACGCGCTGCCCGACGTTAACGGCGAGGGTTCGGCGACGAGCTTTGAAGAGTTGCTGGAAATCGTCGGAAAGTCGGACGCCATCGTGCTTCCGATCTATCTTGACACCGAAGCCGAGATGGTCAAACAGCATCGCTGGTTCGGCGTCGAAAGCACCTACGTGATCGCGCGGCAGCAACTCGCGCACCTTGCCGCCGAGAGCGGCAGCCTGCTTTATCGAGCGCGCAAGCTGGAGGATTTGAAGGGCGTTTACGAGCAGGTGATCCGCGATCTGGGAACGGTTTACAGTCTCGGTTACAATCCGAAAAACAAACAGCGCGACAATTCGTGGCGAGCAATCAACGTTCAACTCGTCAATCGCCCCGAACTCGCCGCGCGCACCCGGCGCGGTTATTTCGCGAAGTGACTCGCACGCCATAGCCGTTTGCAATTGCACGCGACCACTTCAGCGCCGCGTCCTCGGTCAGTACCGCCTGCGGTAGCGGGCGGGTACTCAACCTGTGGAAGACCCGCCCGCTACCGCAGGCGGTACTGACCTGAGCCGCAAGTCAAGAAAGGCTAGCTCATGAACATTCGTCTCTCGCGGCGACACGATAGCACGTTGGTGGTTGTCCTGGTCTCGTTCATGTTGTTGTGTGCTCTTTTGACGAGCGGGTGCGGTACGTCTCGCAAGGAAACTGAGGCGTACCAGAAGTCCGTGACGGCGGTGGATGAAGGCGGAGCTATCCGCACGCTCAGGCTCATCACGACGGCGCAGGCGAGCTTTGTCGCCACACACGGCGAGTATGGGTCGTTTGAAGATTTGTCGAGCGGCGGGATGCTCGACGGGCGATTCGCCAGCCATCAGCCGGAACAGGGCGGCTACGTCTTTACGATGAGACTGTCTCCCTCGTCTGGCAGCGAAGGGCCGAAGTTCGCCGTCAACGCCGACCCGAAAACTCCGGCGAGCGGGATTCAAACAAACGGTCGCCATTTTTATCTTGACGCGAGCGGCACGATTCACGTCAATAGCTCGCAACCGGCGACCGAGAGCGACCAGATGCTTCAGTAACTAAGAGTGCCGCGCGAAACTCGCAAGTGAGAAGAAGGTCAGGGGGAAATTAACAGGATGGACAGGATAAGAAATGATGAAGTAGGAATGCGGAATGATGAGTCAAAGACAATTGCTT
>DASYMM010000275.1:0-4276 GCA_036009085.1 Pyrinomonadaceae bacterium
TCGAGTTCCACCCAATCGTCCCAACGCTCCTTCGGCGGAAACGCCGCCAGATGAATCCGGCTCGGCCCCGGATAAAACGTCTCCCCGCGCGCCTCCGTCTCCTTGCGCGCCGCGCTCACACGTTGATTCAATTCACTTAGCTTCATAGGTTCGACTTCGTTCACAATCTACTTTGACGAACATGACTTCTTTAACTAACAGACGGCTTCACGGCTTCTTCCCTTCGGCGAGTTGAGCAATCGCTTTTTCGATCCGGCGGACGCGGGTTTCGGGGCGTTTGGCGTCTTCGACGGCGCGGGCGTGCTCCTTTTTGTGCGTGTAGCTGAGTTTGTCCCACGCGGCTTGCGCGGCGCGGTTGGCTTTGAGGGCGCGTGCGAGGTCGGCGGGCGGGGTGATGATGCGCGGCTCGTCGTCGCGTTCCATCGTGACGCTGATCTGGTCGCCGCCTTTGGCTTTGGCGTTTGCGCGGAGTTCTTTATTGACGACGAAGATGTATCTGCCGCCCATGGGGAAGATTGAGCCGCGATAGGGGAAGCCGTTGATGGTGCCGCACACGGGGACGCGTGCGCGCGTGCCGTAGGTCTTCTGCACGTCGAAGGGGATGGTGAAGCCGGTGGCTTCGCTGTTCTCATGTTTTTCGAGCAGCACGCGGAAACGTTTGGTCGCCATAATCTCCTCCATTCGAGTTTAGTGCCAGAGCCAGCCTGTTAACCACTCAACCCTTCGCGCCTTACGCTTTAGCTTTGCGCCTTCGCGAGATCGTTTTTCACGCAAAGGCGCAAAAGGAAGACGTAAGGCGCAAAGGAAGGCAGGGGGTTAGTTTTGTAACTCATGGTTATTTCAAAATCCATTTCAGGCGAGCGGGACGGATTGACCGGCCTGCACGTAGGCGTGCTCGAAGAGGAGCAAGCCCGCGAGCGCGAAGGGCACGCAGGCGAGGCCGAACCACGGCGCGAGGCCGCCCAGTATGGTCAAGATAATGCCCGTCCAGAAGAAGGTGCGATAGCGTCCGCCGGTCATCTCTGTGACGGCGAGGTGCGCGTGCGCCGTCGGATGCACAATTGAGACCTCGCCCCAGATGAACAACAAGTGTAGGAGACTGAGCACGCTGAGCGACCACAGGAGCGGCGCGACGGCGTGCGGGTCGAGCCACGCGGCGAAGGGTAGCAGCGCAGCCGCGCCGACGAGTAACGATTGGACGAATAGATGCGGCGGAAGCAAAGGGTTCTGCCACATGTCGCGCGCCTTGGCCTGCGCGAAGAGATAAGCCGTGTAGATGGCCGTCAAGGCGGCGAGCGGCAGCCCCGCGATCATTAAGAGACGTTGCGGCGTCGTATCTCCGAACAAACTCGCCATGAAGTGGAGCGCAAGGACGGCGGAGTAGCCCGCGATGATGAACGCGCCGCGCACAAGCCAACTGCGCCACTGCGGTCGCGTGAAGATGAGATAGAAGCGTTCCGGGTGTTCCAAGTCCCAGATGAGCAGGATGCCCGTCAGCGCGAGAAACGCGCCGGAGACGACGGGCGCGACCCACAGCCAGAGGGGCGAGGCGGGAAGGTTGGCACTCCCGCTGAAACTAGAGACGGCGAGCACACCCGAGAGAGCGTCTTGGGAGCGTATGAATCCCAACAAGACGAGCAACGCCGCGACGAGGTACGCGCCCGCCGCGATGCCCTTCGTCCAGGTGTAGAGGCTGACGCGCCAGTCCCAGGGGATCGTGTGCGGCACGTCATAGGAGAGCAGCGCGGCGGCGGAAGAGTTGTTGTAATCGGGATGGCCGGAGACGACGAACTCCGTCCCCGTGCGCTGCTCGCTCCACATGAACAGTTCGCCTTCGGGGCGACGCGCGGCGAGCGGGTCGAGCGTCGCTTGATGCGCGCCCTTGTAGAAAAGTTTCGGCAGCGTCTCCTTCTCAGGTCGCCTGACGTTCACCGGGTCGCGATTGACGATGCGCGCGACTTTGGAATCCGCATCGTTCATGTCGCCGACGAGGATCGCTTCGACCGGGCAGACGACGACGCAGGCGGGTTCGAGTCCCATGTCAATGCGGTGCGCGCAGAAGTTGCACTTCTCCGCCGAGTGGTCTTCGGGGTTGATGAAGATCGCATCGTAAGGACAGGCGGCCATGCACGCCTTGCAGCCGATGCAGATGGACTTGTCGAAATCCACGATGCCGTCGGCGCGTTTGAACATGGCCGTCGTCGGGCAGGCCGTGACGCACGGCGCGTGCGCGCACTGGTTGCAGCGCGTCACCTGATGCGCCCGGCGCGTCTGCGGGTACGTGCCCACGTCAACGTGCTTGACGTAGGTGCGCGTCACGGAAAGCGGCACGAGGTTTTCGGACTTGCAGGCGGTCGTGCACGCGTGGCAACCGATGCAGCGCGTCTGGTCTATGACCTTTCCCCAACGGGGCGACTGCTGCCCGTCTCCTGCGCCGTTCACGGCTGGCTCTTCCATCTATCGCTCCCGCACTTTTTGGCTTTTAAAATTGACACGACAGACTACACCGAAACGCTTTTACTGAACAGCGGGACGCGCCGCCGGTCGTCTCCTAAATTGAACTCTCTGCGCTTCCTCTGCGGGTCGCTCCGCGTCTCTGCGGCGGTGAATGCTTGATCAACCAGCACTCACCGCAGAGGCGCAGAGCCAAGCCGCAGAGGAAGCGCAGAGGAAAGCTGAAATTAGGACATTACTTCGCCGCGTCTTGCTTCAACAACGCGATCAACTTGTCCGGGTAGTCGGTCATGATGCCGTCCACGCCGAGCGCGAGGAGGCGACGCATCGCCGTCTCTTCGTTGACCGTCCAGACGTGTATCTCCACGCTGCCGCGATGCGCCGCCGCGACGAGTTCCGCCGTCAGCCAACCCTGCCCGAACGCTCTCTCCGGCACCTGCACGAGGCGTGTTTTGCCAGCCGCGATGTCGCGCCCCGCCTGCAAGTCCGACGCGAGCGCCAGCACCTCGTCCATACTGGCCGACGTTCTGACTTCTGGACACTCGCGCCGGAACTCTCCGATCACTTCGGAACTGAACGAGGCGACCGTCACACGGCTCTCTGCGCCGGACGCCGCGCCGCCCTCACGCAGCATCCGGCAAAAAGATTTGACGAGCGAGGGCTGCCCCTGCTTGATGTCAATGTTCAGACGCATCTTCGGAAATTCTTCCAAGACTTCGCGCAGAGTCGGGACGGTGATCCCCTTGCCTCTGAACGGAAACGTGCGCCCGCCGTCCGCAGTCCAGCGATAGCCCGCATCGAGTCGTTTCAGTTCGGCGAGCGTCAACGATTTGACTGCGCCCGCGCCGTTCGTCGTCCGGTCAACGGTCGCATCGTGGACGACGACGAGCGCGCCGTCTGACGTGCCGTGCAAATCCATCTCCAACACGTCCACGCCGAGCGCGGCAGATTGCCGGAAAGCGTGCGCGGTGTTCTCCGGCCACAGCCCCGCGCCGCCACGGTGCGCGATGACGAGCGTGCGGCGCGCTGCGTCGGCGACGGGCGCGGCGGCGTCGCGCTTCGTCTCAGACGAGTTCCGGTCGCGTGTGGCAGGCATCTTCTCCGTTCTCTTCTGCGCGAATCCGTAGAGCGCGCCCACCAGCAGCGCGAGTGCGCCGAGCGCGAGCACGCTCCTTTTCGCTCCGCGTTTCGTCATCGTTGATGATTTCCTTCGTCTCCAAGTTTAGCACCGCGCGCGCCGGGTTTGACCAGCGCAGGCGTTGACTTCGCGACAGGAACACACAAAATACTTTGGTCAGACAAACGCGGGCGACACAAAACGCGCAGACTGCGAGCCGTATGGCAGAACAACTCTACGATTGCATCGTGATCGGCGCGGGGCCTGCGGGACTCTCCGCCGCGCTCTTTCTCGCGCGCTATCGCCGCCGCGTGCTCACCTTTCATCACAACAGCCCGCGCAACATTTACTCGCACGGCGTCCACGGCTTCCTCGGCCATCACGGCATACAGCCCGTGGAACTGCTGGCGCGCGGTCGCGACGAAGTGACGCAGCACGGTGGCCTGATCGTGGAAGCGTGCGTCACGAAAGTTGAACGCCTCGGCGAAGAATGTTTCCGCGTCTCGACGGGCGACGATAAAATCGTGGAGCAGACGTTCGACGCGCGCCGTCTCCTGCTCGCCACGGGCTTGCGCGATCTCACGCCCGATTGCCCCGGCTTCCGCGAGTTCTACGGAGTCTCCGTCCACCACTGCCCGGACTGCGACGGCTTTGAAGTGTCGGGCAAGCGCGTCGCCGTCCTCGGTCGCGGCAAGAGCGCGGTCG
>DASYMM010000276.1:0-6970 GCA_036009085.1 Pyrinomonadaceae bacterium
CATCGTCTACGGCGTGCGCAAGGGGCGCGCAGATTCATACTTGAAGAAAGCGACTTCGAGTTTCTTCTACAACTTGATGAAGCTGATGGGCGCGAAGATCATCAAGCACCACTCGGAATACCGGCTCGTCTCGCGCAAGGCCATCGAAGCCATCGCGGAATATCGTGAATATAATTTGTTCCTGCGCGGCATCTTCGTGGACATCGGCTACAAATCCGAGATCGTGCCCTTCACAGTCCGACGCCGCGGCGCGGGCACTTCAAAGCACAACTTGCGCAAGCTCTCTTCGCTCGCGCTCGACGGCATCACTTCGTTCAGCATCGTGCCGCTTCGTCTGGTGACGGTCGCCGGGATGCTCGTCTTTTTATTCAGCGTCCTGATGACGCTCTTTTACCTCTATCACAAAATCAAAGGCCACACGCCGCCCGGTTGGGCTGGCACGATCATCCCGATCTATTTTCTCGGCGGCGTGCAGATCATGTTTCTGGGGATCGTCGGCGAATACATCGGCAAAATTTATCAAGAGGCGAAATCGCGCCCCCGCTACATCAAGGACACCGAACTGTTTTGAGTTCCACACAGACTAAACCGCAGAAGCCCGCCGCGACAGGCGACCAACCGACGGCGACGGACAACGCCACAGCGGCGACCAACAATCAGTGCCTCGTCTGTAACGCGAACGATGCCGCGCCGCTCTATCCCGGCATCCTCCGTTGCCGCGCGTGCGATTACGTCTTCGCCGACATGCGCCTGACGGACGAGGAACTGTTCAAACTTTACAACGAAGAGTTCTTCACCGGCGCGGAGTTCAGCGATTACGCTTCCGACGCGAAGTTCTTCCGCAAGAATTTCGCTCTCCGCTTCCGCGAACTCAAGAAGTTTCTCTCGCCCGCGCGCCATAAGAATCTACTTGAGATCGGCAGCGCCTACGGCTTCTTCCTAGACGTGGTGCGCGACGAATTCGAGTCGGTGCAAGGCATAGACATCACGGACGCGGGCGTCCGCTTCGCGCGCGAAGAGTTAAAGTTGAACGTCGTGCAGGCCGATTTCCTCGCGCACGATTACGGCGCACAGAAGTTCGACGTGGTCTGCATGTGGGACACCATCGAGCACCTGCGCGAGCCGCAAACGTATGTGGAAAAGATCGCCCGGCACACCGAACCGGGCGCGCTGTTTGCGCTCACCACCGCCGATATTGACAGTCTTAACGCACGACTCAGAAAAGATAAGTGGCGCATGATCCACCCGCCCACGCATCTACACTATTTCTCCACGAAGACCATCGCACAGCTTCTCGACGCGCACGGCTTCGACGTAGTTTACAACCGCTACTGCGGCTTCTATCGCAGCATCGGCAACATGGCCTACAACATCCTCGTCCTGCGCCAGCAACGCCCTGCGCTCTACCGCCCGCTCGAACGTCTCGGCGTCGGCGGCCTCGGCTTTTACCTCAACCTCTACGACATCATGTACGTCATCGCGCGACGACGTTGACATTGGAGGCACAATGATTGTCGTATACCTAACCTCACCTTGACGACAGCCCCGGAAGTGCATACTATAAGTAGCATCCTTAACAGGCGTTTCGAAATTATGCTGATAAAAAATAAAGTCTTCGCAGGCGATTGCAAAACAGTCCTTAAAAACTTCCCAGAACATTCTATCTCCGCTTGCATTACCGACCCACCTTACAACTATGAGTTTATTGGACATAAATGGGATGCGGCGGAAGTTGATCGAAGGTTAGATCGAGTTAAAAACAGCAAAACATTAGTGAAGAACATTCCGTATGGAAGCGGTTTAGCAGGCGGCGTTCGTAACGCGCGATGGTACAAAAAGGTAAGGGAAAACATACTTGAGTATGAGCAATGGTGCTTCGAGTGGGCAACCGAAGTTTTCCGCGTATGTAAGCCGGGTGCTGTAGTTGCTGCTTTTAATAGCACCCGCACAATGGCGCACGTTCAGGTTGCTCTTGAGCGGGCTGGCTTCTACGCACGTGACTGCATCGTTTACCGACGAACCAGCGGTATTCCCAAAGGCCTAAATATTCAAGCAAAGTTGAAAAAGAATGGCCTCTCTAGTGACCGTGATTGGGAGGGCTGGCATAGTTGTTTGAGGAATGAATGGGAAGCTATCGTTGTAGTTCAAAAACCCTTGATAAATAACTATGTTGAGACGGTGCTGGAGTACGGAGTTGGATTATTCCATGCGGTAAATGATGATGGCTCGTTTCAGTCAAATATCATTGAGGATGTTCCTAGAGAAAAGAACAATCACGACAATGTTCATTGCACAGTGAAACCCATAGCTCTAATGGAAAAACTTGTCGATCTCTTTGTGCCGCCTTCTGAGCAACATATCGTATTAGACCCGTTTGCCGGGTCGGGAACTACACTTGTGGCAGCTAAGAACTTAGGCAGAAGTTATGCAGGGATTGAGATTGTGCCAGAGTACATGAACATTATGGAGAGGCGTTTATCAGGCTCGAATGTAGAAAGCAATAGCGGTTTTACCGGAGAACCTTGTGCTCCAAAGCTTTGGCTAGAAGGTACGTCTTAACATCAAATCCAGTTAATTCTTTGATGTAAGCGTATGTAATATCGCCTGTAAAGACGCTCCAGCCACCAACCTTACAAGCTGTAATTGCTGCCGGTAGATTGTCTTCTCGAACAATCAACAATACAGGTTCGTATCCTTCTTTTTGCAGAAGCTGTGCATTCGCTCTGAACTTTTTCAATGTTCCAGCGTCTCCTGAACCTATCCGGTATTTTGTATCAATGGCGTAATTTCCTACGATCAAGTCACATGGTTCGTCAACACCGAAACGCAAGGCCGGGCGAAAATCTTCCCGTGTTTGTTTGCACAGCTCTACTACGAGACGCTGCCAACACATTCCTAACTCTCGTCCCCAGTATTGCCGATTTTCTCGTTTCAACTCAGGCGTAATACCAAACACATTCATCAGCAAATCTGGCTCGTTATTTTCGTTGTTATACACTTTGCCGGTGAATGCATCCTTATATTGTCTCAGGATGCGGCTAAGCGAGTCTGCCAGTTGATTTGCTTCAGTCATCTACCCCTGCTCTCTTTCAAACATTCGCTCAGCCTCACACCCAATGCTTCCGCTATACGGTTAGCGTTCAGTAGAGTGATATTCCTCTCGCCCCTTTCTACCGCACCTATATACGTTCGGTGCAAGCCTGCTTTGTCAGCTAGGGCTTCTTGCGAAAGATTCTGCACCCTTCTTAAATTTTTGATATTCTCCGCAAATACAAGTGTTACATCCATGTAGCTTTTTAACATTGATGATGACTATCAGGCGACAGACTATTAGTAGCACTACCACCTGTAGCCTGTGGGCGTGCTTTAATCTTAACGCCAGTATCTAACAAGTTATTGGACAGGACTCGCATCAAACGAATGAGTGAAGCGAATACGCGCGAACGCTCCCGCAATGTTAAAAAGCGGGCAACCGTAAAACGTGCGTTGTTACATGGCCTCGCCGTCCTCGCCGGCTACACGCTGCTGTTCGTACTCTTCTTCGCGCCCGTTCTCTTCTCCGATTATCTGCTCGCGCCGGGCGACGGCATCCTCTATTTTTTGCCGAACTTTTACGCGCGGCGCGTGTGGTGGGATGCTTCGGTGTGGGGCGGCTTTCCGGCGGTGGGCGATTCGCAGTTGATGTTGTGGTATCCGCCCGCGATCCTGTTTGCGCTCGTCAAATCCTGGAACGCGTTTCTGCTGTCGGCCTACGTCCTCGCCGCGAGTTTCACTTACGCTTACGTCTACGCACTGACGCGTTCGCGCTTCGCCGCGACGGTCGGCGGCATCTGCTACGGCATGAGCGGCTTCCTCATCGCACACCTCGGACACGCCGCCCTCGTCCACGCCGCCGCGTGGCTGCCGCTGTTTATCCTGTCGCTGGAAATGCTCGCGGCGCGAAGCGTCGCTGACCCGCCGCACGTTGACGAGTCGCGAAGCGTCGGCGAGTCAAGCGAAGTTGATGAAGCGCGAGGCGGCGATAGGGCGCGAGGTGGCGTTGAGGCGCGGGCGAAGTTCAGCAGGGTCTGGTTCGTCGTCGGGACGCTCACGGTCGCGTGCTGTGCGCTGGCGGGGCACCCGCAAATCTTCGTCTATACGCTCCTGCTCGGCGGCGCATATGCGCTCGTGCGCGGCTGGCACATCAAAGGGCGCGGGCGTTGGCTTTACTACTTCCTCTGTGCGCTCTCGGTTTTGACCGGGACGGGGATCGCCTGCGTGCAACTCGTGCCGACGGCGGAACTCGCCGCCTTGAGTTTGCGCGCGTCCTTAGGCTTCTCGGAGTTTGTTTCTTACGCGTTGCCGCCACGACAGACGCCGATGCTCATCTTCCCGTATCTCTACGGCGGCTCGCCCGATACGCTCTACGACTTGCCTTACTTCGGCGCGTGGGGTTCGGAGGCGGGCGGTTGGGGCGCGGGCGAACTCAGCGGCTACGTCGGACTGCTGCCGCTCCTGCTCGCCGCCATCGGATTCACGACGATGCGACGCAGACGCGGCAGCCTCGCGTGGTTCTGGCTCGCCGCGTGCGCCTTCGCGTTCCTGCTCGCACTCGGCGACGCGACGCCGCTCGCACGCCTCACCTATCGCCTGCCCGTCATCAACAAGTTTCGCGTGCCCGCCCGTCACTTCATGGAACTCTCGCTCGGCATGAGCGTGCTCGCAGGCTTCGGCGCACACGCCGTTACGGAGAAACTTGCGACGCGTCGTTTACTTACTCGCACGCTCATCATCGCAGCTTCCCTGTTCCTCGCTTCGCTGCTCGCAATCGTCGCGTTGACGAAACACCTCAACGCGCTCGCCGCCGCGACGTTCGAGCGTCCGCTCAGTTTTCTCCCCTGGGCGAACCCCGCGACGGGCGTGCCCGTCCTCGTCTTCGTCGCAGCCGCCGTGACGCTTCTCTACTGGCACAGGCGGCCACACTCTCTTGCGCGCCGCGCGCTCCTGCTCTCTGTGCTCGCGCTCGACCTCGCCACCTTCACCTGGTTCTACGAATGGCACTACGGGCCGCCCTACAAAGTCTTCCAACAGCCGCCGCACGCCGCGCTGCCTCTGCGCGACGAACTCACGGCCACGCATCAACGCCTGCTCCCCGTGCGCGGCGGCACGGGGCGCGTCAGCGAGATTCCGCCAGACCTCTCGAAGCTCTGGCAGTTTCCGAGCGCGAGCGGCTACGGCCCCTTCATCCTCTCGCGCGTCAGTCGCCTGTTGACGATGCCGCCGCACGGCAGCGTCAGCGACGTATGGCGCGACCCGGCGAACCTCGGTCTGGACTTGATGAGTGTGCGCTATCTCTTCGTGCCGCGCGTACGCGTCGAGCCGCCCGCGACGTCGGACGAGCGCGGCGTCCTCTGGACACAGGGCGAATTCAACGTGCAACTCGGTTCGGGTTGCGCCGCGCCCAATCCCACAACTTTCAAGTACGCTCTCCCGCGCCCCGCACGCGCCGATTCAATCGCCGTCGCCACCGCGCTCGCCTGTTCCGTCGCCCTGCCGGATCAAGCGGAGGTCGCGCGCTTCGTCGTCCGCGATACGCGCGGCCAAACTTACACGCAACAACTTTTGGCCGGACGCGACACCTCCGAGTGGGCTTACGACTGCGCCGACGTGCGCCCCACGCTGCGGCAAACTCGCGCGCCCGTCTATCGCAGCTATCCGGTCACGCGTCCGGGCGACGTGCAATGCGAAGGTCACGACTACGTGACGCGCCTGCCCTTGCCTGCGAGCGTCGAGGTCGCAGAGATCGAGATTCAATGGACGGGCGAGGCCGGAACGCTCGCGCTCAAAAAGATCAGTCTGGTTGAAACCAGCGACGGCAGTTCCGTGCCGCTGGTTCCCCTCACGGGTTCGCTCTCCGACGCGACGCGCTGGCGGCACGTCGGAGACATCAACCCGTCGAACAGCCTCTACGGCGCGATCAAACCGGAGGACGTGGGCGAAGCGAGCGTCTATGAAAACTTGCGTGCGAGGCCGCGCGCGTGGCTCGTCGGCAAAGTTCTCGGCGTCACGGAAGAAGAGGCTCTGCACGCCGTCCACTCGTCGCGTCTGCCGGACGGCAGCGCGTTCGACCCGGCGCAAGTCGCGCTCGTCGAAACGCCGCTCGACTTCCCCCCGCAGGCGCTCGACGCGAGCCACACGACGGCGCGCATCACGCACCTCTCGGACGAGCGCATGGAAGTTGTGACCGGGACGAGCGCGCCCGCCTTCCTCGTCACGAGCGACGTGTTCTATCCCGGCTGGCAAGCGACGATTGACGACGAGCACGCGGAAATCTTTCAGACGAACTATGCCCTGCGCGGCGTCCTCGTGCCCGCCGGGACGCACACCGTCCGCTTCGCATTCAAGCCGCTCTCCCTCCATCAGGGAGCGTCAATCAGCCTCGCCTCATTGCTCCTGTTATGCGCCGCCGTCTTCTGGTTGAAGAGAAAGGACGCGCCGGAAGAAGTTGATTAAACGTCACGCGCTCCTGTTTCCACCCCGCCGCGCCGAGACGATTAACCCGCCAAGCAAGAGCAAACTAAACAGAGAGATGAGCGCACCGTTGCGCGCGGCGGGAGCGCGGTAACGCATCTCCACACGATGCGCGCCCGCCGGAACCGCCACGCCACGCAGTAAATAATCGGTCGTATCAATGCGCGCCGCCTCCCCGTCCACCGTCGCCTCCCATCCCGGATAGATGATCTCGCTCACGACTAATACCGCCCCCCTCGGTGCCTGCGTCTCGATCACCAACCGACTCGGCTCATACGTGACGATGCGCGCCGATGCCTCCAATAACTCGCCGCCTGCGAGCGCGGGCAACTCTTCCGGCTTCACTTCCAGAAGCGCGGTGCGGCGCGGGTCGAACGCACGCTTGCTCTCGCCGCGAATGCGCCGGAGGGCTTCTTCGCCGTCCACCGCTTCGGCTTCCCCGACGAGCCACGCGCGCGGC
>DASYMM010000277.1:0-17441 GCA_036009085.1 Pyrinomonadaceae bacterium
TTGCGACATTAAATGGATTCCTGTTTTAAATAGACCGACGGCTCCGGCGCGGCGGGCGAACTCAAAGAGAGCACGGGCAACGAACGCGACTTCGCGTCGGCAGGCTTGTGCCAGGGAATTTTACCGAAACTTTGCAGGCAGTAGAGACACGGGGAGGCCGTGTACAGGTCAGGCTCGCTTCCCTGCCGGGCTATCTCCGCGAGCGCCGCCCTGCGTCGTTCGAGTTGATTCGCGGCCACTTGTCGCAAGCGTGTAAAGCCTTCTGCGAAATCTTCACGGGTCAAATCGGCGACGACATCAGGCTCCGCCGTTGCGCCGCGATAGCCGGAGAGGTTGCAGCACAGAGTCAGCCTGCCTCGATAGTCGATGTTGCAGTTGGTGCCTTCGAGCGCCTGACACGGCGGCGCGGGGTTCAAATTAAAGTAGCCGGTGGCGACGCCAATCTTCATCTTGAAGATGTTGGAGAGCACGCCGATCTCTTGCTCGGCGTGGGCGCGCTCTTCGATGTTCAAGCCCGATTCGTCTTCCGCTCCGGCAGAGGTCGGGAGGAGGTGAGAGAAATGTATGGCACGCGCGCCGAGGCGTGCGGCGAGCAGCGCAAACTGTTCGAGGAGCGGGATGGTGTCGCGGCGAATCCCTGTTTTGATGAGAAACGGGATGCCTTTCGTGTAGCAACGCGTGATGGCGCGCATGACGCGCACAAACGAGCCTTCGCCGCGCCAGCGGTCGTGCGTCTCGCGCGTCGGTCCGTCGAGGCTGAACGCGACCATGTGCAGCGCGTCGCGGTTCGCTAAGAGCGTCGGATAGACGCGATCAAAGTGCCAGCCGTTGGTGACGAAGCCGAACTGCCAGCCCTCTTCGCGCACCGTCTCCACGATCTCTTTGAACTGCGGGTGAATCGTGACTTCGCCGCCCGTGAACGAGACGGCATTGAAACCGCAGGAAGGCTGCTTCGCGCTGCGGATGATGCGGCGCAAGAGTTCGACGGAGAAGAAGTTGGCGGGCGTGTGATAGAGCGCGTCGTCGTCGCGCGCGCAATAGCTGCAATGCAGGTTGCAGATATTCGTAAGCTCAAGGCTGATGTGCCTGAGTTCGTGCTGGACGGCGCTCGCCGCGGAGGGTATTGCCATAAATTAGTGTTCGAGGCACGAGGCCAGAAGTTTCGGCGCGCGCGACGCATCTTCGATCAAATCGCGACCCGCATCGAGTGCAAAAGAGTCGCTCTGCTTCGCCAGCATTCCGAGCACGCGCAAGTGCTCGCGCGCAGTGCCGGTGTCGTAACTAGCCCACGGGCATTGCCTGATGAGCCGCGCCATCGCCTCGCCGGGACTGATTTTTTCCACCCGGCTCGACGCCTCTCCCGTTAAGGTGGGGAACAGTAGCACACGCGGGCGACAACTCTCAACGAAACTGCCGGGAAACGTGACGCCCGGTTCGAGTTTGCGCTTCGTCGGGTCGGAGTTGGCGGGCGCGCCGAGCGCAGATTCCAACCCGCTCAGTTGGCAACCCGCGAGCGATTCCGCCGAGACGGAGAAGATGCGGCGCAAAGCCCAAGCCTCGCACGCGCCGTCCGCTTCGCCCGAAATCACGAGCATGTCGTCGGACAAATAACGCCAACCCGCGCTCGCCAGTCGAATCGTCAGACTCGACTTCCCGCTGTTGGAGTTTCCCACGACCACCGCGCCTGCGCCCGTCTCCGGCTCGACCACGCCCGCCGCGTGCAACACATAAAGTCCGCCGCGCCGGAGCGCGGCCTGAATCACGTAAGAGAGCGTGTTGACGATGGCGACGGGGTGACGCGCGTGTGCGGTTGCGCCTAACCAGACAGAGACCAGACGGGACGACGGCGGATAGACGGCGATCCGCGACCCGTCAATGTCCAGAAAATGCTCTTCCCCGTTGGTGTAGCATTGCCCGCGAGGAACCTCGAAAGAACGGTACGCGGGTGGCAGCGTCGGCGGCTCGCCGTAGAAAATCCTGACGGTGCAATGAACAAAGCGAGCCGCGCGCGCCGCAGACGGAGTGAAATACATTCCTCCGATAAAATCTTCGGCGGCACGCGCGGCTACTTCATCAGCAAAGTGAAAAGCGAGGAGACGATGCCCAATCTCGTACAACTTCTCGATTGGGGCTGGACGCTTCAGCGCAGCAAGAACAGACATCGTCTCCCGGCTATTTTCACTCACGGAGAAAGCGAATTAGGTGGTCAAGGTTTGGACGGTGTCCACGGTCGGGCCTTGAAAGAAAGCGGTCGCCTCCAACACATCCACAGGGACAGAAACCACCGGCTCGACAAACGGTTTCTTTTCCTGCGCGGGTTGCTTGAGCGCGCCCTCGCTCCGTTCCAACTGCTCCAACTGTTCGTTAACAGGATTGCTGTTTTTTGTATTCAAGGCTCGATGTCTCCTCACATTTTTGTTGTCTGCTGATTATTGCCTGGCGGAACTAAAACAAGGCGCAGCGGCCTGACTTCGTAGTTCGTTAGATTAGTGCGCTGGTAAAGACGGATGTTAGGCGACAAAGTACGCACCGCTTGCTCCATCGTGTAATTGTTGAAGTCCACATCCACAAGTTCGTTAGATTCATATTTCATCTCGAACGGAATGTCAACTTTACTTGCGATTTCGTAGAGCACCGCTGTCAGCGGCTGCTTGCGTGCGCGCACGCTGATCTGATTTTTTTCGACCGCCACGTGGAGCGGCTGTTTCGCTTCGTCTTTGGCGGTTGACTCGTCAAGCCCGTCTTCCGTGTTGCCTTCGATTAGGATGGCCTGCGAATCGCCTTTGACCACAGCCGACTCGGCGGGCGGCGGTTCGTTCATGCCCTGCAAGTAAATGCCGACCACTTTGGGCTGTGAGCTGCCGTCGCTGCTGAGTTCGTAGTCAATATAAACTTGGGGCGCGAGCAAACGCAACGCTCCTTCGAGCGGCAAGCCTTCAAACTCCTGCGAGATGTTCTGCTGCTGCATAAGCGGCGTCAGGATCACGGGCGTTTTGAGTCGCTGGCTGATCTCTGCGGCGATCTCCGTCAGGCGGCCATTCTTTGAAGAGAGCGTCAGAGAGACGGGCGCTTTCTTCGAGACCTTCATGCTCCAGGGCTTTTTTTCATTACTCGCCGCAGCAGCCGCAGCCGTACCTGCCGGAGCTTTGGGCGTCTTTTGCGGAGCCGCCGCAGCCGCAGAAGGCGCGGCCTGCTTGATGTCACCTGTCGGCGCAGGCGGCGGAGTCTGTTTAGCGTCTGAAGATGGCGACGTATCTTGCGCCGGGGTAACGGCTTTCGGCTTTGGCTTCGGCTTCGGTTGTTGCGCCTTGGCCGCGAACGGCGACGCAAACAACACTACTCCCGCGAGAGTCAGAACAAAACGCTTTAAAATCATAGCGGACATATTAACCTACCTCTTACTTCTAATCCATTAATTAATTATTAACGAGCAAGCGCGCTACGCCGGGCATGCCCACACTTCGATGTCGCTGCGATAAATTAGTTGCAAGCCGACCAACAAGATGAAGTGGATTTCACTCGCTAAACGTCAAAAAGCTATCGGCACATGCCGCGCGACGCAACGGCAGACATGCTCTCTTCGCTTGCAGAATTGGGTGACTCTTGATTAGTTGACGGCCACGGCGGCCATCAGATAAGTCAAAGAAACGTGTGCAGGCAGACGGAACTTATCATATTTACCCCCCGGCATCAATCCATTATTGCTGCTGTGAGCATTAATGTTGCAGGTGGCTCGGCCCGCCCGTCCAGAGCATACGCAGGGGGCGGAGCACATAATAGACGAACGAGAGCGGCGCGGGCAGCTTGAGCAGAGTGAGGTCTTCCTCCGTCGGGCTGACGACATAGCGGCAATAGTTGAACTTGTCGCGCAAGCGGCGACGCGCCTTGAGTTGGAAAAGAAAATAGCCTGACATGCCGCTCGCCTCGCTGCCCTCCGCAAAAAGACGCGAATAAATTTGCCCGGCGAGCATCGTTATTTCGGCGTCAATCCCAAACTGCGCTGAGACGTGCGCGGGAAGTTTTGCGTCGAGCAGATCGTGCGCCACGTAGAGGCCGAGCAACAACATGCGCTCGGTTCCGCTCCGTCGCGCGCGTTCGAGCAGCCGCGCCCAGTTCAAATCGGGATAGACTTCAAGGAGTTGCGCGATGTCCGCGATCCAACTGAGCCTCTCCCACAAGTGCTTCGCCCCGTGGACGCAGAGCGAGAGCAGCAAATCTTCCGGCGCGAGAGCCTTGATCTGCGTCCCCTCGAAACTGTCTAGACCGGAGTTTTCCCACAGACTCTGCTCGTCGAGCGGCGACGAGAACAGGCGCGCGCTCACGCGCCAGTGAATCTCCACGATCAGGCGTCGCCCTTCGCGCGTGAAAGGCAGGTTGCATTGCGTGCGCAACATCAATGCCTGCTGCACGCCGTTCAGAGGCGGGTGCAGCGCGTAGCCTTCCGCGACGAGGAGTTCCATCACGCGCAGCACGTCGCGCTGGCGAACGAGTATGTCGAGATCGCCGAAATGCCGGAGCGCGATGTTGCCGTAAGCTTTGGACGCGAGCGCGGGGCCTTTGTAAGGAATGGCTTCGATTGCGTGCGCCGCAAAGAGTTTGAGCAAGCGGCGCAACTCCCCGCTCAAATAGACATTCAGAGCAGAAATCCGGCGATACTGATCACGCAATTTTTCATAGACGGCGGGCGGCACTTTCTCCGGCGCGTGCGCGTGCAGGTGAAAGTACAAGAGCGGAATCAAACTATGCACTTCGGCGAATTGCAGCGCGAACTCCCAATCGAGCGGACTATCCAGCAGTTCGCGCAGGCGCGCGACCACACGTGCGTCCGTCCGCGTGCGCGCACAGCACAGCATCAACTCGATCTCTGGCCGCACCCCGGCTCGCACCGGCTGCGTGTTGACGACGGAAATTGTTTGCATTGCCAAAGGCTCAGCGACGAGCGTAGACGACTTCCCCGCCCGACTGCGGCGCGCACGCTCATCAGCCACTCGACGCGTTGCGCCTTCCTTTGCATCTTTGCGTGAAAGACGATCTCGCAAAGACGCAAAGTTAAAACCGAAGACGCCAAGGAAAGCGAAAGGTAGTTTTGCCCTGCGCTCTGGTTAGACTTTCACGCCGTAGCCGAGGCCGTCGCCGACGGGGAGCACCACGGCGCGCAGGTTTTTATGGTTCACGAAATGTTGATTGAAACGGCGCAAGCCCTCGGTTGATTTTGTCTGGTCGGGCGAGCGAATTTCACCCGCCACTTGCCCGCCCCAGAGCAGATTGTCTGCGACGACGACGCCGCCCGTGCGCAGCAGGGGCAGAGAGAGTTCGAGATAATCCGCATACTCTTCTTTCATCGCGTCCAGATAGACGAGGTCGAAGGTCTCTGTGAGCGTCGGGATCACTTCTAACGCATACCCGCGCTCGATGCGTACGCGCTCCGATACGCCCGCGCGCCGGAAGTATTCGCTCGCACGCGCGATCATCTCCTCGCTCGGTTCAATCGTCACGACCTCGCCGTCCGACCCCATCCCGCGCAGCAAGTGTATGACGGCGTAACCGATTGCCATGCCGATCTCCAACACGCGTCGCACGCCCGCGGCTCGCGCCGTGACTTCCAGAAACAGAGCCACCTCGCGGTCTGCAATCGGCACCCGGTTCGCCCCTGCAAACTCCTCCATCTCGGCCAGCAAACCCTCGCTCGCCGGATGAAGTTTATCTAGATACAAGGCTTGTTCACGCTGAAGGATGGCGTCGAGACGTGCTTTCATAAACTTTATTTCACCACCGCCGGAATCTTTTCTGAGAACGCGGCAAGTCTAACCGTATTGCTCGCTCAGACGCAATCAAGCAAGCGAAGGCGAAACCACGAAACGACACGAAACAACACTAAGATTGTTTCGCGTCGTTTCGTGTGATTTCGTGGTTCATCTCTTTCGCATGGCTGCGATCAAGACAAACATTTAGTTGTCACATGATTAATCTCATCTAGCCGATTCCTGCTCCTTGATGCGGCGTTTCTTGAGGACGGGCGAACCTATCGCGCGCCACACGTCGCGTGCGCGCAGGTAAGGCGGGAGATCAAGCGCGCTGCTCATCACGAAGCCGAAACTCTGCCGCGCGCCGAGGTTGCCGTGCGTCGCTTGCAGGAAGGCGAAGAGATCGAGCGATGCGCTGCCCGTGTAATAGCCGTCGGCAAAATTCACCAAGACATTGGCGCGATTATTAACGCGCTCGCTCACGCCTTCAAACACGCGGCGCAACACGTCCGGGCGCGCGCTCTCAATCGTCGCCGCAAACCAATCTTCATCGGCAATGAAATTTTCCGTGTCAGACTTCCCCTGCCGCTTCAGCTTCTCCGCGACAGGCAAAAGCTCAAGCGGGTCGCCCTGCGCGGGGCGATAACGAAAACGGCCGCCGCGCCGTTCAATCGTCGCCGCGCCGCGTTCGTTGAGAACGTAAACCAGATTGTCTTTTTCGTAAGCCGCGAAGTCCACTCCGCGCACGCGCGAGACAACCTGCGACAGACGCGCCTCGTTGCTCTCCTTCGTCCACATCACGGCGCAGCCGACCAGGCCGAACTGCGGCAACACGACGCTGCGTTCATCCTTCACCTTCTGCTGCAACTTGAAATTCGCGCGGCGCAACGCCGACTTCAAAGAGACGCGGCGATAACCTTCAAAGTCGTTTCCGTGATCCGAGAAGATCGTCACTTCGACGCGCCCGCCGCCCTCTCGCACGATGTCCTTCACAGTCTCGTCTAGCCGGACGAGAAAACTTTTAAGCATTCGTTCGCCGCCCAGATGCGCGAGCGAATCGCTCGCGCCCGTATAAGCGAAAAAGACCGGCTCGTGCGAGGCGCGAAACTTCTGTTTCAGACGCAGTACGTCGGTCAGAGATTCGAGATAGGTGCTGGCTGGCGGGGCTGCGTAGCCGAGTCCGCTCTTGACGGCGGAGGGGTGATAATCGAAGAGTTCGCGAAACGTGCCTTTGATGAATCGCGCGCCGCGAAAACGGTCGAGCAGCCCGCCGCGCATCTTGTTGTGCTCCACGTCGAAATAGTTGTCTTCGTAGCCGACGGCTTCGCCCGCGCCCGCCGGTTTCAAAATTTCGCTGAGCGCGAGATTGGTGAGACTGGGAAACGGCGCGATCATGCGCGCGGGCTGGCGGAAGAGTTTGAAACGCCCTTCGGCGCGCATCTTCTCAATCGTCTGGAACGCCACGCCGTCCACGCAAATGATCAGTTGGCGACGAGCGGCATTCGCCTCATTCGTCTCACGCGCGGACTGTTGCGCCTGCGCCGGGAGACTCACAAAGTTTGTGAGCAGAAAAAAGAGACCGACTGTACGAAACTTTTGGATAAACGTTTTCATCACGCCCCCTCACGCAGATATTCCCGACAGCTTCTATTGCAAGCTGTGTTCCAGCGTTGGGCGGTGGGGAACGAAAAAGCCGTCACCACAGAGACACAGAGGACGCACAGAGGAATTAATTCAAATCTCCGCGCATCTCGGCGGTTTGGCTCTGCGTCTCTGCGGTGAAGTCTTGCGTGAGGCGCAAGCGTAACGTGATTCATCTTTACGTTGACGACGCTCGCAAACGTTTTAGCCGTCAGTTGTCGGATTTATCCGGCGTTTGCGCCGCGTCGTTGTCGAGCGAGACGTAGCGACGCGCGAGGCCGAGTTCGCGTAGTTTGTGTTGGAGGGATTGGCGGTGCATGCCGAGGATGGAGGCGGCGCGCGTGACGTTGCCGCCCGTCTCTTCGAGGCAGCGCGTGATGTAGCGGCGTTCAAACTCGCGCCGGTCGTCGCGGAAGTCCGCCGTGAACGGGACGGAGAGATCGTTGCCGCCTTCGCCGCTCTCGACGGAGGCGGGGCGCGTCGCAGCCGTCTGAGTTTTACCGCCCGCGTCGATCTCTTCGGGCAGGTCGCGCGCGGTCAACTCGTCGCCCTCGGCGAGCACCATCGCGCGCTCGACGGCGTTGCGCAGTTCGCGCACGTTGCCCGGCCAGTCGTATTCCACGAGCCGCCGCATGGCCGCCGGGGCAATCGCGCGCACGGGCATTTTGTATCGCCCGGCGGCGAGCCGCACGAACGACTCCGCAAGCGCGGGGATGTCTTCGCGCCGTTCGCGCAAGGGCGTGATGTCCACCGTCACGACGCGCAGGCGATAGAAAAGGTCTGCGCGAAAATTTCCTTTCTCGATCTCCTGTTCGAGCGGGCGATGCGTCGCGCTGACAATTCGCACGTCAACCGGAATTGACTCCGCGCCGCCGCCGAGACGTTCGATGCGGCGTTCCTCAAGCGCGCGCAGAAGTTTGGCCTGCACGTTCGCGCTCATGTCGCCGATCTCGTCGAGAAAGAGCGTGCCGCCGTCGGCCTGTTCAAACTTCCCTTGCCTGCGCGCGGTCGCGCCCGTGAACGCGCCTTTCTCATGGCCGAACAGTTCCGACTCGATCAACTCCGAAGGCAGCGCGGCGCAGTTGACGGCGACGAACGCGCCGCGACGCCGCGCGGTGCTGCGCTCGTGAATCTCGCGCGCCACGAGTTCCTTGCCCGTGCCCGACTCGCCGCGCACGAGAACGGTGGCATCCGTTTCCGAAACTTTTTCGATGAGCGCACGCACGCGCTTCATCGCCTCCGAGTTGCCGATGAGCGAGCCGCGCTGCGCGCCTTCGAGTTCGATGCGCTCGCGCAAGAGTTGATTTTCGCGCCGCAGTTGAATCGTCTCGGACGCGTTCTTCACGACGAGCCGCAAATCTTCGACTTCAAAAGGCTTCGAGAGATAATCGTATGCGCCAGACTTGATCGCTTCCACGGCCATCCGCTCCGAGCCGTGCGCGGTGATGAGGACGACGAGCGGCGCATCTTTTTCTGACGCGCCTTCCGCGCCCTGCTGTAGCTCGCGCAAAAATTCCAGCCCGCTCTGTCCCGGCAAGTTGACATCGAGGAGCAGCAGGTCGGGCGTGCGTCGTGCAAATTGCGCGCGTGCTTCGTCAACGCTTCCTGCCTCCGCGATGTCGTAGCCGAGATTGCCGAGCGCGCGTCGCATCCCGTAGCGCGCGGCTTCTTCGTCGTCAACGAGAAGCAGGTTGATTGCGTCGCCCGATCTTTTTTGCGTCATATTTTCAGCCCCAACCCGAACCATTAAAAGCCGACTCAAACTACGATCAGCCATTCAACCCTTCGCGCCTTCGGTTTCAACTTTGCGCCTCCAGCGAGAAAGACAGTTCACGCTGGAGGCGCAAAAGGAAGACGTAAGGCGCAAAGGAAGACAGGAGGAAGTTTCGTCAAGCGCGCTAAATCGTCTGTTAATAAACCTGCGCTTCCAACGATTCCTCCGCCGCGCTGGTGAGCGGCAGACGCAGTTCAAAACGCGCGCCTGTGCCTGCCGTGTGCGGTGCGAGCCGCGCTTCGCCGCCCGCGTCTTCGAGCCGTTTGCGCACGATGGCAAGCCCCAAGCCCGTGCCGCGTTGCTTCGTCGTGAAGAAAGGCTCCCAGATGCGCCCGCGCAACTCCACGGGCACGCCGCTGCCGCCGTCCGTCACCGCAAACAACAACTCGCCTTTGTCCGCTTCAACTTCGACCGAGACACGACCGCCGGTTGGCGTCTCCTGCAACGCGTTCAACAGGAGATTCGAGAGCGCATCGCGCACCGCCGATGCCTGCGCGCCTTCGAGTCGTTGGCGTGCCTCGCCTGAGCGCAGGCTCAACTGAATGTTTCTGGCCTTCGCCTCCGCGCGGAAGAGTTCGACGACGCCCCGTGCGATTTCGTCTGCGGCGGCGGGCGTGCCGCCCGTCGGCGAGTGGCGCGCGAAGTTCAGGAGTTGCGTCACGCTCCGGTTCAGGCGGTCGGTCTCCCCGACGATGAGGTCGAGGTCGCGCGTGTATTCGGCCGACAGCCGTTCGTCTTCGCGCATCACCTGTGCGATGGACTTGATCGCCGAGAGCGGGTTCTTCACTTCATGCGCGACGGTGGCGGCCATCTGACCGAGCGCGGCCAGCCGCTCGCCCTGCGCCAGTTGGCGTTCGAGCCGCACGTTCTCTTCGATCAGACGATAATCTTCCAGCGTGAGCGCGACCTGACCCGCGAGCACTTCCAACACCGCGCGCACGTCCGTTGTGAGCGCATCGGGCGCGGCGTCAACGAGCATCAGGCCGAGCGATTTGTTTTCGCGCTTCAACAGGTAGGCCATCTCGAAGCCGTGCTCGCGCAGGGGTTTCACATTTTCCAGCGCGTCGCCTTCCGTCTCCGCCGCGAGTTCCAACACGCGCTCTTCCCATTCAACGCTCCCGCCGGTCGAAGTCTCGCCCGCATCCTCTCCCGATTCCGCCGACGCGAGGTACGGCGTTCGCACGTAGAAACGCACGCTGCGCAGGCCAAGCTCGCGCGTGGTTCTTTCTTCGATGAAGCGTAGCAGTTCGGGCAACTGTTTGTAGCCTCCGGCCTGCGCGCCGATGCGCGCCAGCACGTCTCTGTAGATCGAGGCTTCGCGCTCGAAGAGTTTGTGAAAACGCTTGTCGAGCCACGCGCGCAGTGGCGCGACGACGAGCGCGAAGGCGAGCACGAGCAGGGATTCGACCGCGCTCGCACGCAGGTTGTAGCGCGCCGTCAAAGCGAGCGCGAGCGTGCGTATGCCATAGAGATAGACGACGAGGACGACCGCCGCGAACGAAGCGACGACGAGACTCTCCTTGATGATCAGTTCGAGATAGCGATAACGATAAATGTGATAGGCGATGAGCGCGGTCGGCAGGAGCGAGCCGAGGTTGGCGAAGGTCTGCAAGTAATGTCCGGCGTTGGTGCCACGCCCGACGCCGAGCGCGTAGGCCGCGAGCAGCAGGAGCGCGATGCCGACGAAAGAGGCGGCGAGCGTCTGCATCAGGCGTCGCTCGGTGCGCGAGTGGGAAGCGCGCGCGAGCAGCCAGTCTGTCCCGGCGATGAGCGCGAGCACGTAGGTCGCCCAGACGCCGAAAGGCAGGACGAAGAAGTTCAACTTCTCCAGCATCGGCGCGTACGCGCCCGACCAGATATGCACGATGGCGACGGGCAAAAAGATCGCGGGGATGTAAGACATATAGACGCGCCCGCGTTCAAAACGCGTGAAGTCGCGATTTTGCGCGCGTGCCCAGAGATGGAGGTGAACGTGTAGGAGCAGCGAATAGGCGATGGTGATGCTTGCGACGGCGAGCGTGTCGGCGACGCGCAGCACGCCCGACCATGATTGCTCGTCGAGTCCGAGCAGCGCGCGGAGCGTGAGAAACAGATTGCACGCGTGCCAGAGGCCGATGCCGATGGCGAGGGCGAGCAGCACGCGCTCCGCCCTTTCAAAAGCGCGCCGCTGCCTTGCCAGCAGCACGCTCATCCACAACGTCAGGACAGCGCCCATGCTGTAGCCGACAAGTTGTAAGACTTCAAGCAGCGACATGGGTACATAGTAAAGCCGTAAATCGTGAATCGTAAATAGAAGCGATTAGCCGTTAGCTGTTAGCCGGAGGAAGACGGCCATTGCCTCACGGCTCTCGTTCCGCCTCCGGTTGCTAATTTGGCTAACCGCTAAGAGCTAACAGCTTCTTTCACGATCCACGATTCACGGCTTTTATGTCGTCACCTGTCGTTGGCGGCGGTGCTGCTGGCGTTGATCGGGATGAGCGTGATCTCGATGCGCCGGTTGCGTGTGCGTCCGGCGGGCGTGCTGTTCGAGGCGACGGGGTTGTCGGTTCCCATCCCCGTGGCTTGCACGCGCCCGTTCTCCACCCCGGCGGTGACGAAACGACCTGCGAGCGCGTCGGCGCGTTCCTGCGTCAACTGGCGCAAGGCCGCCGCGTCGCCGCGACTATCCAAGTAGGCTTCGATCAGAATTTGAAAGTCCGGGTTGTTCGCAAAGAGCGCGGCGAGCGGTTCGACCGTGGCGGAGGCTGCGGGCGCGAGTTCGGCGGCGCGCGCGCCCGACCAGAGATTATCCGGCAGGACGAGCGTGATGCCGCGCCCCGTGTCGCGCACGGTGCCGTAGCGCGCTAAAGACTGACGCAATGCGACGGCTGCCTGTTGCTGCTGTTCGAGGCGACGCTGCGCTTCCTGTCTTTGCACCTCCGCGCTGCGCTCGCCTTCGATGCGCGCGAGTTTCAGCTTCGCGTCTTCGGATTCGCTGCGGAGCGTCTGCACCTCGTCGCGCAGGCGCGCAACTTCGGTTCTGAGTTCGCGCACCTGCTGGTTGGCGTTTGAGAGATCGCGATCCGACAATTCGCGTGCGCGCTCTTCGCGTTGGAGCGCGGTGCGCAGGTTGGCGATCTCTTCGTTGGCCGAATCGGCGGAACGCTCCGCAGTGCGCACGGCATCGTCGCGCCGCGCGATCTCCTCGCGCCGCGCCCGCGCCGACTTCCTCGACTCGGCCACCTCTTCCGCGCGCATCGCCAGACTCGTCGCACGACGCGCCGCCGCGTCAACCTCCTCGTCCGGTTGTTTCAGACGCCACGCGCTCTCCGCGATCTCCATCTGGTCGGTCGCCTCTTTCAACTCGGTGGGCGCGTCGCGTTCCGCCCCGGCGAAGCGCGCGAGGTTGACGGCCTGACGCGCGCCGAGCAGAGAGGTCGGCGTGCGCACGTAGTCGGCGTCGGCGATCTCCGGCACGCGGCTGCTGTTCAGGTAGTCGCTCGTGTTGCCGAGGTACTGCACGTTGACGGTGGAGACGGAAGCCTCGCCCGGATTGTTCGGCGGCAGGTTTTCGAGCACGACCGCGCGGCTCGGGCCACGCACGAGGAAGTGCGGTTCGGCGGTGACGATGAGGGCGAAGGTTTGGAGGGGCGTCGTCACGTCGAGTTTCGAGTTGACGATGAAACTGCCGCTGCGTTTGATCTCGCCGAGATTATCGGCGCGGCCTTCGGGCGTGATCGCCCAGAGCACGAAGGTCGAATAGACGCCGCCGACTTCGATGGCGCGGGGCAGGTTTTTAAGACTGAGTTCGACGCGCGTCCCGCGTCGCCCGCTGCGACGAACTTTGGCCTCGCCCGTCAGGCGCGGCAGGCGCGTCGTGCCGCGAAATTTAACCGACACGTTTTGATCGAGCGGGTAGGTGATGGCAACCGTCTCGCGCCGCATGTCGGTCTGTGCGACGGCTGTGTAAGCGACGGACGTGAGCAGCAGAAGGGAGACGAGCAGGCTGCGGAGCAGTCTTTCCTGTGTGCGCGGATACTTCATATGGCTTAAGCCCCTTAAAAATTTTTAAAGTTGTGCGCTTCTGTTGCAGGCGCAGGCACGGGAGAACCCAAGATGTCGTTTGAATGGATGCGCGGCGCGCGCGGGAGAGTTGCCGCGCCGGTGTGTGAAGAGGCCGCCCAAACATTCCAAGCAGCCTCTTAAAATTCCGTCCGGCGCGCGTGGATGCGCCCCGCGCCCTTCACAGGGCATTAACCGCGCGTCGCACGCCGCTCGGCCATCCACTGCACGACGGCGACGGCAATCGCGCACAGCAACAGCACGTGCAGGAAGCCGCCTTTTCCCAGCAACACGCCGATTAACCAGAGCGCAAACAGCGTCCCTGCGATTCCCCAGATCATCAATTCCCAATCACCATCGCCGCCGCAAAACGTCTCGACGCCTTAATAATTCCGACTAAGAACGCCTACCAAAACCAGTAACCGCGAAATCACACGAAACGACACGGACACTAAATATGTTTTGTGTTGTTTCGTGTGATTTCGCGGTTCACTTCTTTGCCTCGCTATGTTTTGTCAGACATTCTAAATTTATTTGACCGCCGCCTTGTTAGCGGATGCGGGCAAGCCGATGGCGCGGACGGAGGAGCGCGCGGCATCGCCGCCGACGAGGAGCGGCACGCCCGTATTTGAAATCGCCCCGGTCAGCGTGCGCAACATTTTCTCGTCCGGCTCCACGCTCTGCGGCGGCGGCGTCTTCGAGTTCTCGTCCGCGCGCCAGATCAAACTGCCGTCCTGCCCGGAGAAGCCGAGGGCGAAAGAAGCGCTCGATGCGACCACCACATCGAGCACGCCGTCCGTGTTCAAATGCGCGAACGTCGCCATGTAAGCGTCCGTCGCGCCTTCCGAAGCCCAGTTGATTTTTCCCGCCGTGCTGATCACTGCGACCCGCCCGCTTTTCGTCACCATCACGATCTCGATGGTGCCGTCTTCGTTGAGGTCTGCGGCGGTGAGTCGCCCGCGCGGCGCGTCCTGCTCCGTCGTGATCCGACCGAGCGGTTTCAAATCTGCGCCTTCAAAAAAGAGCAGGCCGTGATCCGTGCCGATGACGACGAGCGTGCCGCGCGGGGTTGCCAGCACGAGCGGAGGCGTCGTAAAAGGCACGTCGAACTTGATGGCGCGCACGACCGAGCCGTCGCGCTTGCGAATTTCCAACTGCCGGTTGGCGAGCGCAAAGGCGACGCCGTTTACATCTCCATGCGTGAACGGAATCGGAGAACCGATGACAGCCCCGCTCAGTTTGGTCTTCGAGATGATGCGCCCGGTGCGCCCTTCCAACACGTAGAGCATGTCGGGGTCGCTCGTCGCAATAACAAAGTCAGACGTGGCTGCGTTGTCGCCGCCCTGCATCTGCGCGACCGCGCCCCCCACCAGACTCCCCTGCACCACGTCGCGCCACAACTCGCGCCCCGTCTCCCCGTCCAACCCGCGTATGCCTTCGCCGAACGCGGCGGCGACGATTGAACGGCTCTCCGCCGTCGCGGGCAGCACGAGCGGCGTGAAAGGATTCGCGCGTGGCTTCTCTTTGGCGTCGCCTGTCGGCGCGGTTCTGCGTTCGCGCGCGAGCCAGAGGGGAGTTCCGTCCGCACTGTCGAGCGCGTAGATCGTGCCGTCGGAGTTCAGCGCGACGAGGTCTAAATTTTTATTCGCACGCAAACGCGCGGCGAAGGGACGCGCCACCGTGCCGATGGCCGCCTGCCAGCCGACATCCACGGGCGGGCGAATCACCGCCGCCACAACCGGCACGACGGCGACGGGCAAAGCCGCTTCCACGAGCGCGGGCGCGGAATAGCGTCCGGTCTCCGGCGTGGCGGGCGCGACGCGCCAGTAGTATTTGCCGGGTTGTAGCCCGCTCACCTCCTGTTCGAGTCCCTCGACGGCGCGGTCGAACACGATGTCTGTGAATTTTTGATCCAGAGCCACTTGCAGGCGGTAGCGTCTGGCGCGCGGACGCGCAGGCCAGCGGAGTTTGAGCGGCGCGGCGATCTGTTGCGCGCCCGCAGGCTGTCGGGCGGGAGACGTTTCGGGCTGCGCGAGGGCGTGCGTCGAAAGCGCGAGCAGTGTCACAAGCGTCACGAGCGCGCCGGCGAGCACACGGGGGCGGAGAGCTTTACACAACCGCAAGGGGAGTCTTTGTAGCATCATAATGCGTCGTTGAGTTTGTACCCGACGCCGCGCACCGTCAGCACGTAGCGAGGGTTCTTCGGATCGATTTCAATCTTCTGCCGCAGACGATTGATGTGCGGGTCAACGTTGCGTTGATAACCTTCGTACTCTGTGCTCCACACCTCATCCAACAAGTCGTTGCGCGACCACGCGCGACCCGGCTCGCTGGCGAGGCGTTCGAGAATCTGAAACTCCAGCGGCGTGAGTTCGACAAGCGCGCCGTCGAGCGTCACCTCATGGCGGCGTTTGTCTATCACGAGACTTCCGATCTCAAGTCGCTGCTGTTGTGCTTCGCCCTCCGGCGTCTCGGTCGTGTGCACAGGGCGACGCAGCAAGGCTTCGACGCGCAGTTCAAGTTCGCGCGGCTCGAAAGGCTTGGTGAGGTAATCGTCCACGCCCGCTTCAAACCCGGCCACCTTGTCGTCGAGCGTGTCCTGTGCGGTGAGAAAGAGCGTGGGCGTCTGGACGTGCCGCTCGCGGAGTTTGCGTAAGAGTTCGAGGCCGGACAGGCCGGGCATCTGCACGTCGAAGATAAAACAATCGTAGTTGCCGCTCAGCGCGAGCGGCAAGGCTTCGGTCGCGCTCTCTTTCTCTTCCACTTCGTAGCCGAGCCGCCGGAAGTAGCCCGCCAGAAGCAGGCGCATGCTCGTATCGTCGTCAACGATCAAAATTTTTCGGTTCACTGGTTCTCGATTCACCTGTTGTAATTCAGGCCGGAAATTCGCCCCGACCTGTCGGGTTTGGATTCGTTAATTTTAAGACGCGGCGATTATAAGGCAAAAGACGCAAGGTTACAGAAAAAAGTCGCGGTTTTTAGCTGACCTCTGCGCTTCCTTCGTGTCCCGGTGTCTTTGTGGTGAATGCTTCCGGTGCTCACTCACCACGAAGACACCAAGACACGAAAGAAACACAGAGTACGAATCAAATCAGGAGACGACCCTTTTGTCTTCCGCCTTGACGCTTGCGTTGAAGTGTACGTATAGTTTTTGTTCCGTTACAGTTGCAAGACTTTAATTATCCTTCCCCGCTCGACCGAAACGAATCAAGAGACCCGACGCGCGCTCCCGAAACGATGCACGATCTCCGGCGACTACTAACATATCTCAAGCCACACTGGGGAAAGTTTACCCTCGCCACATTTGCGATGCTCGCGGGAGCCGTCTTGCAGAGCGCAATCGGCGCGCTCATCGTGCCTATCTTCGATCAAGCTTTCCGGCGCGGCGGCGAGGTGGAGCGTACCAAGACGCTTTTTGATTTACAACACCTGATCCCCGAATCCAGTTTCGACGCATGGCGCGTCATCGCCATCCTGCTCATCGTCTTCACGCTCGCCAAAGGCATCGCCGAATATTTTTCCACCTACCTGATGGCGCGCATCGGGCAGGAATCCGTCCTTAAACTCCGGCAGGATTTATACACGCACCTGCTCACGCAATCCGCAGACTTTTTCGAGCGACATCGCACGAACTATCTCGTCTCGCGCCTCGTCTCTTCGGCGGCGGCCATCGAAGCGGCGGTGACGGGAACGTTGCGCGACATGCTGCGCGAGAGTTTTACGCTCGTCGCGTTTCTCTCAGCCTCTTTCTATTACTCTTGGCGTCTGACGCTCGGCTCGCTTCTCATCGCGCCCATCATCGGCGTGCTCACGGCGAAGTTCGGCAAGAACCTGCGCAACCTCGCGCGCGAAACTTTCGAGGGCAGCCAACGCCTCGTTGACACCGCGCAGGAATCGCTCGCCAATCATCATATCGTCAAAGCCTATCGCGGCGAAGCGCGCGAGCAGCAACGTTTCACCATCGTCGCGCGCCAGATCGTCAGCGCAAACTTGCGCTCGGCGCGCATCAACGGTTTTGCGCCGCCGTCAATCGAAATGATCGGCGTGATCGCCGTCGCCATCCTGCTCTATTTCGGCCGCCGCGAGATCATGGCCGGACACATGAACCCCGCGCAGTTTCTCACGTTCCTCTTCTTCCTCTTCTCCAGCTACGACCCGATGCGCAAGCTCTCGCGTTTGCAGAACGCTTTGGAGATCGCGCTCGCCGCCGCGCGCCACGTCTGGGAAGTGATGGACGAAAA
>DASYMM010000278.1:0-14582 GCA_036009085.1 Pyrinomonadaceae bacterium
GGCGTGCGCCATTGTTGTTTCCGCCGCCGCTGTTGCGGCTGCTGCTGCCGTCGTCATTTCACCACCTCGTAAGCGCGCACTTTGCGAATGATGAGCAACACGCACGCGGCGCAGAACAATCCGAGCACGAGCCACGAAGACCAGAGCGGCGGCTCGTAGAACGCCATATTGATGCGCCGCCCGTTTCTCGTGCCTTCCATGAAGCCGGTCTGGCGTTGGAACAAGCCGAAGAGGCCGAGCAAGAGCGAGTTCATGATCGCGCCGAGACTGATGAGATGCCCGGTGCGTGTCAGGAACAGGGCGTTGATGATCTCGCCGAAGGCCGAGGGGATGAAGAAGACTGCGAGCATCGCGCCGCTCGCCACCACGCGCCACTTCAACCACGACGAGACGGCGAGCGACAAGATCGCGAGCACAATGATCCACACCAACGCGCCCAGGATGATCGCCCCGGCGAGGCGCAAGTTGCGCGTCAGCCAGCCCGCGCCTTCGAGGTAAGACTGCAAGAGAAAGAGCAGGAGTCCGGGAATCCATGTGATCAGCGAAACCATAATCCCGATCACGCTCATCTTGCCGACGACATACTCTTTGCGCGTAAAGGGGCGCGAGAGGTAAAGCGGCAGGGCGTTGTTCGCCAAGTCGCGCGAAACGAGCGGCGGCCCGATGAGCAGCGTGAGAAAGAAGCCGAGGCTGCATTGCGTGGTGATAAACGCGTGAAAGAAAGAGGCGTCGATGGGGATGAGTTCGCGCACGTCTCCGATTTTCAACATCGAAATCGCGTTGACGTTGTGATGCAGGTAGATCAGGATCGCGGCGACGAGCGGGTAGATGAAACAGAGCGCGAAGAATGCGATGAAGAATTTTGAACGAAACACGTCGCGGTAGGCGTGGCGCGGGATGATCAAAAAGCGCGACCACTCCGGCGTCAACGCGCCCGCGTAGGGCTTGTAGCCATGCTCATAAACTGCCATTGCCGTTGCCTCCTTCCACCGCGCCGCCTTCCATCGCCTTGAGGAAAATGTCTTCGAGCGAATCGCGCTTGAAGTTCAGACGACGAATCTGCATCTCTTGACCCGCAGCGATTTTGTAGAGATCGCGTATCTCGATGCCTTCCGGCAAGACCAATTTCAAACGCCGCTCGTTCGTAAACGCATACTCGCAACCCAACTGCCCGATGGCTTCCGCGAACTTGCGATTATCGCCGCCGCGCATCTCCAGTTCGATGAACTTGCGGTTGGCCTTGCGTTCCTCTTCCAGATTGCAGTTGGCGGCGATGCGCCCGTCCTTCAAGACGAGTATCTCGTCGCAACACTCTTCCACGTCGCGCAGCAGGTGCGAAGACAGCATGATGCGCGCCTCGCCGCTGTCGCGTATCTCGCGTATGAGACGAATCATGCGCAGGCGCGTAGGCGGGTCGAGTCCGTTGGTCGGTTCGTCGAGGATGATGAGCTTCGGCCCGTGGACGATGGCCTGCGCGAGCTTGGCGAGTTGCTTCATGCCGAGCGAATAGGTGTCGAGCGTGCGATAGCGCGCTTCGCCGAGGCCGACGTAGAAGAGCGACTCGTGCGCGCGTTCGAGCGCGGCGTCCGAGGGCATGCCCGACAGTTCCGCCATGAGGCGGACGAAATGCACGCACGTCATCTTGGCGATGAAGGAATCGCGTTCGGGCATGTAGCCGATGAAGCTGCGAATCTGTTTGGCGTCGGTGGAGATGTCCTGCCCGAAGATGCGCGCCGTGCCTGCGCTGGCGGGATGGAAGCCGAGCAGCGTGTGGATGAGCGTGGTCTTCCCCGCGCCGTTCGGGCCGAGCAGGCCGATGGCGCGACCATTGAGCGTGCCACGCAAGTCTTGCAGGATAGGACGCCCGCCAAAGGTTACGCCCAGACCGTCGAGATCAATGACTGGATTCATAATGAGTTGAAGCCGTCCCGGCTTTCGGTTTGAGCCAAAGTTGAGAAGCGCGAACTACACTAGAAGAGTAACCCGCTTTATACGACATTCTCCCGGCAACTCCAAACAGAGCCGGAAGCGTTGTCGTCGCCGACAAACCGCGCATGTTCCGTTGAAGGATAACGCTTCGATGTGGATTAAAGTTCTGCCTGTGAGAGAGGTTTTGGATTGAAGTGCGGATATATTTTCGGCATGCGCGCGCGAGGCCAAACACGCGTCAACGCAAGCACAAAAAGCACAGAGGAAAATGGTGAACGATGAACGCGGAATGATGAGTTGAAGACAAAAGCAGTTGCTTTCGTTCATCATTCATCGTTCCTACTTCAACGTTTCTTTCGCCTGTGTTCTCTCGTGTCTTGCGTTGGTGAACCGAGCCGCAAACGATCAGGGTCGGAGCATGATTCAATTATTCTCGCCGCCCTTCGCCGCGAGCGCGTGCTTGCGTTGTTCGAGCAGGCTCACCACTTCCGTGCAGCCTTTATGCCGTGCGACGAAGACCGACTTGCGATCCCAGACGGTGCGCTTGGTGGAGAGATCGGGCGCGCTCTCAAGCAACACCTTCACGGTTTCGGTCGGGCACTGTTTGTCGTCCGGTCTGGAGAAGTCCAACGCCCCTGCGACGGCACGCGAGAGCGCGTTCTCCGAGTCGTATTCGGCGTAAGGGTCTGCGCCTTTGGCGAGCAGGGCGCGGACGATCTCCGTGTTGTCCTCGCCCGCCGCGTACAGGAGCGCGCTCGCGCCTTCCTCAACCAACTTCTCCGTACACTTCCCGGCCTTCGCGTTCACGTCCGCGCCGCGTTCAATCAGAAGACGCGCCATCTCGTTATTGTTTTTGTGGATGGCGTGGATGAGCGGCGTCCAGCCGTTCGCGGCGCAGTCGCGCGCGTTCATGTCTGCGTGCGCTTCGATGAGAGTTTTCGCAACTTCCGTGCTGCCGTTGCGCGCAGCCCACACGAGAGCCGTGTAGCCGGACTTGTCGCGCTCGTTCAAGTCAACGCCCGAAGCGATCAGTTTTCTGACCTGAGAGGCGTCGCCGCGCTCGGCGGCAACAGTCAACTGAGTGGTCGGCTGTTGACTACCGATAATGCCGGACGTGAAGACGAACCAGACCGTGACTGCACAGAGACTCAGGACGATGAGAATTCCGGCAACGACGTTTCTGCCTTTCATGCCCGTTCCTCTCCTTCACACACTCCCGTTGCCGTTTGAACCTTGACGCTCACGCGTCTCTTCAACCTTGACGAGCGCGCGTCTCTGCCCGGTGACGATTAAGTTCGCCGGCACCGGGCAGAGACGCGCGCTCGTTGAAGCTACTGCTCCTAGCTACTTCTTCTCCGGCGTCCCGCCCTTCTTCTCGTCCATCGCTTCCGACATGATGTGCTGCATGGCGAAAGCGTTGGGCAAGCCGAGCAGGCTGCCGGGGCTGAGGCCGAAGGGGCCGCCCTCCGTGTTGGCCGCAAGCGTGATGCGGTCGCCCTGCGCGTAGGCGTAAGCCAAGGTCGGTTCGGTGTTCGCGGCGAAGGCGGCGACGGCCTTCTGCTGTTCCTCTCCAAGCCCGCCCGCGCGTTTGCCGATGGTGTCGGCCAGCGGTTGCAGGAGCGGCGCGAGGTTGTGATAGAAGACGGCGGAGAAGTTCGTGTTGCCGTCTTCGGGCAAGGCCGCGATGAACTTCGCCGAAGTCATGAGCGACACGCCCGACTCGCGATACTGCAAGGCACGCGTCACGAGCGCGCTCGTCGGCGCGGCGATGAGGTAGCCTTCCGCGTAGGTGTAGTGAACTTCCAGACCCAAATCCACAGACCGCAGCGTGTACATGTTGCCGGACTGTTCGAGCACCAAGCCCTTCTGCCCGTGCTCGGCCGCCCACCCGTTCAACTTCGCGACCACGTTCTCGAACGTCTGTTGCAAGTGCTTCTGGTCATAGACTTCGACGATCATCTTCCACGAAGGCGTCGGGATGCCGTTGCCGAAGTTGACGATGGGGCCGTCGATGGCGAAGGCATACTCGCCTCCGAGCGGCGCGGCGAAGTCGCGTTTGATGTCGAGACCGTTCTTCGTCTCAAGCTCGCGCAGGTGCTTGCGCAAGTCGGGCGAAGCGGTTTCCATGAAGCCGAGCAGGTCGTCAACCAAAAGCGTCGGCTCTTTGACGACGAACGCGGTGGCGACGTTAGCATCGGGTGAGATGAACTTGAGCGCGCCCATCGGCCCCGGAGCGGCGAGCCAGGAAGCGATGCCGCGTCGCGGTTCGTTGAAGGTCAGCACGGCGCGGCTCTGCGTCTTCGCCTTGACTTCCTTCTGCTCCACGACGAAGTGCTTGAGATTGAACAGACCGGCCTGCTTGTAGAGTTCGAGTTGTTTCTGCCCGCCCACTTTCGAGGCGTCGCTCGTCGCCTGCGCGATCACTTTTTCGAGGTCGGCGGCAACGATGAGTCCCGCGCCTTCTTTGTAAACGTCTGCGATGCGCGCGTAGAAGGGCGTGCCGATGAAGCGGTTCGTGCCGGGCGCGTTCATCGTGGCCTGCAAGCTGCGCAAGGATTCGATCTTCGGCGAGGCCGCGAAGAAGTCATCGCGAATCCAGATGTAGAGTTCGTCTTTGTTACCCGCAACTTTCTTGGCGACGGTTTTCTTTCCGGCGGTCGCAGCCGTCGCGGTCTCTGCTGCGGCGGCGGGTGCGGCGACGGCGTTCGGGTCGTCAATGATGCGAACGTTCGGCGCGCCTTTGTCTGCGCCCTTGAGATCGCCTATCTGCTTTTCGACGAACGGGCGGAAGCCCTGCGCGCTCTTCAACTCGCCGAGGACGAGGAACGCATCGGGTTCTCCTTGCGCGTTCGTGCCCGCCGTGACGACGATCTCGTCGCCGAGGTATTCGCCGAACTCACGCACGCGCGCCATCGTCTGATTCAGCCCCAGCCCGTGCGCCGGAGAGGTTTCCTGTTCCTTCATCCACTGGCTGAGCGCGGGATTCTGCGCGATGCGCTCCTGCATGATGCGGTGCGATTCGCCGAGCGTCGTCGCCAAGTTAGGCAGCGCGGCATAGAGCACTGTGCCTTCGGGCGCGAGGTCTAGGAAGCGCGTCGAGTAGCGGACGCCGGGGTGCGGCACCTGCTGCGCAACGTCTTTGCGCAAGGCCGCGAGTTCCGTAGCCATCTTCGCGTAGCGCGCCGCGTCGCGGCTCCACGCCACGTCTGCCGCGACGGAGACGGGGACGAGGCTCGCGCCCGTCGTCGTCTGGTCGCCGGGGAGCAGAACTTTATCCGCGCCGGAGTGGTTGACGTGAACTTCGCCTTCGACGACGGAGACGCGCGAACCCTTCGTGCCGCTGCCGACCGCGAAGATCGTGCCCTTGACGGAGACGAGCGAATCGGGCGTGGCGACGTAGAGATGCTTCGCGCCCTGCTTGGCGGCTTCCACGATCACATCGCCGCGGTCGAGGTGCAGCGTCATGCCCTGCCCGTTCTCGGAGACGGAAAACTCGGAGCGTTCGCGCATCTCGACGCGCGAACCGTCGGCCAGACGCACAATCGCGCCGGAGTCTTTCGCCGTGCGGACGTGGACGCCCTTGCCGATCTGTTCGCCGACGGCCATCGCCAGCGTGCCCGCGTCGGTCACTTTATAGAGCGCGCCGCTCGTGCTCTCGACCGTGGCCGCGAGCGCGCCGCCCGAAGGCATGATCTTCGAGTAGAACAACGCGCCGACCGCGACGGCGAGCACGACCGAGGCGGCGACAGCCCAACGCCAGGCGGTGAAATTTCTCTGCGTGGCGCGGGCGGGTTTGAGCGACGCACGCGTGGCGGCGACGCGTCCGGTGCGCGCTTCCTTGAGAGCCTTGCGGCAGGGGATACATTCCTGCGTGTGGTCTTCCAAAAGCATCGTGCGCGCGGGCGTCAACTCGCGGCGCAGGTAGGACGGAATGAGCGATTGAAAATCGGCGCAACTGTTGATGCGCTCGGCGGCGGGCGTCATCACGGAGGCCGGGTTGTGGTCGGCGGCAATGCGCGCCCAGACGCGCGAGGCGGCTTCGTCAATCGCGCGGGTTTCGAGTGGTTCGTTGCTCATACCGTGTAAGGTCTTGTCTAAGATTGCTTCCAACTCTTTTTTATTACGCTTCATGATGTTTCTCCAGATACTCACCAATCTCTCCACGCAAACGCACGCGTGCGCGATGCAGCGTGACGGCCACGACCATCTGCGACATGCCGAGCATCTCGGCTATTTCGCCATTGTCGTAGCCTTCAAAATAACGTAGGACGAAAACTTCCGAGGCGCGCGTGCCGAGCCGCGCCACGGCCTGCCGGATGAGCGTGCGCATCTCTGTGTCTGCGTGCTGCGCCTCCGGGTTTAAAATCGGACTTTGCAAAAGCGCGGCGTCCACGTCTTCAAACGGCACGGAGCGCGCACGCGTGCGGCTGCGCATCAGGTCGAGCGAAGCGTTGACGGCGGCGCGGTGCAGATAACTGGCGGGACTCGGCGCGAGGTCGCGTTTCGTCGTGTTTCCGGCGAGGCGCATAAAAATGGTTTGCAGCACGTCTTCGGCGTCGGCCGGGCTGCCTGTGATGCGGTAGGCGGTGCGATAGACCTGATCGTAATGCTGCTGGAACAGGGTATCGAGTTCTTCCAGCCCGCCGCTGTGGGGTACGGGTTTCAGTTGGGGCGCAGTAGCTGGCACGTTGTTCTCCTTCACTTCGTCTCCACCCATAAAACGCTCCTCCACAGAGTTTATTAACAACCCCGAAATAAATTTTCGCCTTGATGGAATAAGTTAAGTGCGGCTGGCCGACAGCAAACGGACGAGAAACGCGAGGATATAACCGCAGCGGGCGTCATTCAACTGTTTTCACGGGAATTTTCAAGGAAACGCGCGGAAATCCTTCACCGCAGAGACGCAGAAGGGACGCAGAGGGGGCGCAGAGAACGAGAGAGAATGTCGCGCAGGGAACGACAGAGAGTTCCCTGCGCAACATTCTCTCTCGTTCCCTGCTTCGACTCCAACAATTGAGGCGACCGGGCAAGCGAATTTTGCCGGGCGCGCACAGGACACGTGCGCCTCCGTACAGCATTTGACGATGAAAGAGTCATCCGCCACTTTTTACTCTTTTTCGCCCGTCTCGGCGGCTTGCTTGGCCTCCGTCTCAGCCCGCAGCTTTCCAATGGCGGCGGTCAGTTCGTCCTCCCACGGTAATTTTTCATCCCTGGTTGGGTCGTAGGGCGGCAAATCCGGGACATCCGCGCCGAGTTGTTCCAGCAGGGCGCGGGCTTTGTTTAGACCGTACCGGAAGACATAAGGCTCGCCATCCGCCCAATCCCGTTTATAGGCGGCGAGAGCGTGCTTTTTCGCTTGCTCGCGGTCGCCAATTGCAAGCCACAGTTCTGCGATTGTGCGGTGCGGCGGTTCCTTGGCTTTGGCAAGTTGCTCCGCCACATCACGGGCGGCAGGGAGTTGCCCCAGGTGGAACTTGGCGAGGGAGAGCATAGCTTCCGCTACTACATCGAGCTGTCCGATTTCCCGTGCCATGCGCACCGCTTCGTGAAGGCTTTCGGCGGCGAGTGCCCACTGGCCTTGCTCTGATCGCCACTCCCCTCGCAGGCGGTGCAGGTTGCGAACAGTGCTACGGTTTTTGCCCGACATAGCTAATTGCTCGGCAAGAGCGAGGTCATCTTCCCTCAACTCCCCCTGCCAAAAGCGGAATAGGACATAACCAGACTCCGCTTCGCCAGGACGATAAGATGAACGCGACCAACCACGACCCATTGGGTTAACAAGTTGCCACATCGCTTCGGCATCCGCCCACAGTCCTACATCAGCAAGTTGCCTGAAGCGGAATAATCGGGACGAGAAAAGGTGTTCTTTGTCGGCAGTCAGAGCCGCAAGATCGAGGTCGAGGAGTAAACATCGTTCCACTTTAGCCGGACGGTTCAAAGCCCTGAGCGTGACGCAGATCCACGCCAAACGGGTTCCTACCTGCTGCCACCTTGCTCCCCGTAGTGCAGACAGTAGGGTAGTATCGAAAATGGCTAAAGCTTCTTTCAGGTGGCCGATTGAATACAAGGCCGCAGCAGCTTCAGTTGCCAGATAATCCCTTGATCCTTCTTTATTCAGGTTACCAGGCAAAGTGCCCCACCCCTGTGGAAAGAAGGGGCGGATAAGGGACAAAATCTCAGCGTGGGCTTCTAAATTGAACTTTAACGCCCTAGCGAAGTCGCCCCAGTAGGCTTCACATGCCTGCTGGTGGCGACCCATCTGGAGCAGGGTGCGGACGGTTTGGAGGCCGTTGCGGAGGTCTTCGAGCGTTTCCGCCTCCTCGTAGGGACGGTGGGCTTGCTGCGAGAAGTGGTCAACCACGCGTTGACCGTATTGCTCTTTCTCCTCCTGCCGGAGTCCTCCGGCGGCGACGCTGCGCACGACGGGGTGGAGGTCGTGGCGTTTGGATGATTTATCGTATTGCAATAGTCCCCGACGCTCCAAATCACGGACGGTTTTGATCAACGCCTGCGCGGCTGCGGGTAATTTTTGTTGCCGGGCTTTTAGTGCTTGTTCATATTCGCTTTCCTTCTCTCTCCAGCGCAGAAGTGCGACCCGGTAGTCCTTCTTCATTCTCTTCTTTTCTGCATCCGACATTATGACCCATCGCCAATTATCTTCCGGCTTCACAGGTTCTTTCACTTCTTCCAATTCCAATTCGGGCGGGAGGTGCGGATTGAGGGCGCTGAGGGTGGGGAAATCCACCGCTTCGGAGAGTAGGGCGAGTGTGGAGAGGAGTTGGCGGCTCTTCTTCGGCAGGGCGGCGAGGGCGGCGAGCAGGATGTGGTTGCGCTTCTGGACGAGGCTGAGATGGGCGAGATCGAGTTGGCCGCCACCCGCGCTGTCGGCTGCCCACGCGTCGAAGTTTCCACGGTTGGGGAGATAGTCGTTGATGAGTCCGGCGAGGACTCCCGTGACGAGCGGGTGGCAGTCGCAGTGACGCTTGAGGTAGTTCTGAATCTCTTGCGAGTCGCCCGTGACACCGCAGGCGCGCAGGAGTTCCTCGGCGTCAGCCGGACGGAGACCGGGGAGGCGTTCGTGGAGGACGCCGGGGATGGGCTGGCTGGCGGTGTTGAGCAGCACGCTGGGAATGAGCCGGGAGGTGAGGAGGAACTTCGACGGGGCAGCGGCGGCGAAGGCGCGGAGCAGGTCGTCGTCCTCTGGACGAATCGAGGCGCAGGGGTCGCGTTGGGCGATCTGGTCGGTGGTGCCCGCTTCCTCGTCGGCAACCTGCGCTGCATCGAAGCGATGATAGGCGACGAGCACGCGCTCCAGACCGTCGAGGACAAGCAGCCAGGGGTGGGCTTGGAGGTGGTGGAGAAGCAACTTGCCTAGTTCAGCCGTCTTCTTTTTACGGAAGTCTTCGAGAGGCTGGCCGGTGATATACGCGAGGGCGTGCTGGCAGAAGTCGGCCATGACGGCACCCTTCTCGTAGAAGGAGTACCAGAAGCGACCCGCCCAATCAACACGGACTCTGGTGGCGTGCTTCGTCGTCCATTCCCAGGTGAGCAGGCTCTTGCCCGCCCCGCCGATGGCCTCGAATAAAAGAATCGGATGCGGGTCGGCAGGCGCAGCCCAGTCGTTCAAGGTGTCGAGTTGGGCTTTGCGACCGAGGAATTTGTGAGAGCCGATGTAGGGCGGCTCCGGGTAGAAGGCGGGCGGAGCGGGGATGGGGTCGGGCTTGGTTTTGTCGGGTTCGCGCGGCTGTCGAGTGGGGACGACGGCTTGAGCATCAAGGGAACGCCGGAGATTTGCGACGGCTCGGTTGACCTGATCCTTGAATTCCTCAAGGCTGTTGAAGGTGTCATAGACGCGATGTACGGATGAATCCGGCGTCATCTTTTTGGCGCGTTCCCGAAATGCCTTTAGTTTCCTCCTCTTTGCGGCGTTGGTCTCAATCTCCGCTTTCAAGACCGGATGCTTGTCTCCCATGATGAAAAGCAGGATCGGGCGATTTAATCTCTGTGCTTCATTGAATTCGAGTTCGGTGATGGAGACGTTTCCAGGATTTCGGCGCGGGCATTTTGGCGTCTGCCCGTATTTGTGACTGATGACTCCGACGTAGGCCGAACAATCCCGCACCATTTGGAGGGAGGAATCAATGACATCGAGGTCAGGCTTCGCCGAGTCGTTTTCCATTGCCACATCGGTCAGCCCGTTTCCTCTGATGGCTTTAATCAGGGCAGCCCGGTGCGCTATCAGGTCTGTGAAGGTGCCGGAGACCATAACTCCTTGATATTGGAGCGGGGGAGGAGGTTCGTCGTTGACCATAAAGGTTCACAGTTGGAAGGCCATTGAGGAAAGGCCGTCTGGCGGTCTGAGTAGCTTAACTCACGGCACGACCCGCGCACGCCTCCAGCGTCCGGGAGAAACTCTGCGGCGTCGTGTGCATATCGTTGTTAGATTTTGGCTTTAAGAGAAGCATTCGCCACTTCATCTTTCGCTGCCCGGTCGCCTTGGAATGGTTAAGGAATCTGTGTTGACCGGGATTAAGCGGCACATACAGTCCGGTAGATCAGGCCGTCTATCGTGCCACCACGCGAAAACCTACTTTTACTGCGAACGACGGAAAAACTCAATCTTATTTTGAAGCAGGGCATAATCCGCAAAAGGTTAGTGGTGGACTTCTCTGACGCTCCCTTCCGCTGCACAGAAGATATTATTTTTCGACGAAGCTGATGATTTTTATGACAGGCGAGCGAGCGGCTATGCTTTAATCAGCCGCTCGCTCAAACTCGCCACGGAGTTTCCAACATGTCCAGAATCCTGCTCGGCACGATCTGCGGCCTCGTCTACGGCGCGCTCTCCGCCGCCTCCATGCTCCCGCTCGAATTTGAAGACAAGACCGCCGCGCTCACCGGCGCGTTTCTCAACCGCTTTGCCATCGGCTTCGTCATCGGCGCGGCACGCCTCCCCCTCCCCTTCTGGGCGCAGGGACTCATCTTCGGCCTCCTCCTCAGCCTCCCCGACGCCATCATCACCAAAGCCTACGCCCCGATCATCGGCCTCGGCGCAATCGGCGGCACACTCATCGGCCTCATCGTCGGCAAGTGGGGACATTAAACGCAATAACGCATCTTCGAGAAGATTGCAGCAAAATGGGTTATCTTTACGTCTATCAAGCGCTAACCGCTAAATCTCAACTTGGTCTGAAGAACGATGGAAAAACTTGCGGAAATACCATACGGCCTACTGACGGACGAGTCAGGCTACCCATTCACAGGCATACAGGCACCCGATTGGGTAGAGCAGCTAGACCGATTTTTCGCGGGTCGTGGTGCTAACTTGATGGCTAATCCTCTGTTTATAGCTGACATTATCGTTACTTCCAAAGAATCAGAAGCACTTCTAACAAGTCGTGAGGCTGGCTAATAATGCCATACAGCCAATTGAGAGCTTCTGAGGGCGTCACCCGACGAATTTGTAGCCGAGGCCGTGGATGGTGAGGATGAATTGCGGGTAGTGCGGGTTAGGTTCGAGCTTTTGCCGGAGCCAAGCGATGTGTACGTCAACGGTGCGCGTCGAGGGCATCGCGTTGTAGCCCCAGACTTCGTTTAACAGTTCGTCGCGCGAGATGGTTGCGCCGCGATGTTCGATTAAGTAGCGGAGCAATTTGAACTCGCGCGCAGAGAGTTCGAGGCGCTCGCCTTCGCGCGTCACTTCGGCGCGACGGAAATCCGCGTGGATCGCGCCGAAGCTGTAGGTGTCTCCCGACTCGCCCGTCGCGCTCCCCTTCGCATTGGCCGCCGCGCCTGTCGCCGGAGGCACGCGGCGCAGCAGGGCTTCGATGCGCGCGAGCAGTTCCATCATCTCGAAGGGCTTCGTCACGTAATCGTCCGCGCCGATCTTCAAGCCGACGACTTTGTCCACCACCTGCCCGCGCGCCGTCAGCATGATGACGGGCACGCCGACGCTGCGCTGTCGCAGGTCGCGGCACACGTCGAAGCCGTTTTTGCGCGGCAAGCCCACGTCTAAGATGATGAGGTCGAAGGTTTCCGCGAGCGCGCGCTGCAAGCCCGCCTCGCCGTCGGTCGCCGTCTCGACCGCGAAGCCTTCGCTCACAAGGCGGTCGGTCAAAGTCATCAACAATCCCGGCTCATCTTCGACGAGCAGTATGCGCTGGTTCATGCGTCGCCTCGCACGTCGTGGCCGTTGCCGTTTGCCGCCGCTGCTGCTAGAGCGTTCGCGGCGGGCAAGTGGATCGTGAACGCGCTGCCGCGCCCCAGTTCGCTCTGGACGCTCACGCGCCCGCCATGCGCCTCCACGATCTGCTTGACCAGACTCAAGCCCAGGCCGTTGCCATGAATCTGCGCGGCGACCACCTCGCGCCCGCGATAAAACGGCTCGAAGATGTGCGGCAGATCAACCGGCGCGATGCCCGCGCCACGATCCTCCACCTTGATCCGCACCTCCCCCGCCCCGTCGCCGCGCGCCGTCTCGACGCTTCGCGCAGACAGTTTCACCCAGCGACTTTCGCCGCCGTACTTCAAAGCGTTCGCCAGCAAGTTTTGCAGCGAACGCGTGAGCGCGCCGGAATCCGCTAAGACGCAAGGCAGACCGGCGGGCACGTCGCGCTCGATCTCGAACGCGGCGGCTTCCTGCGCGTTTGCGCCCGCGCCGACGAGCGCGAGCGCGTTGTCAATCAAACCGGCGACCTCGACGGGCGCGAGTTCGAGTTCGCGTCGCCCCGATTGCGCGCCCGCAAACTCCAACACCTGCTCGACCATCTCGCTCAGACGACGCCCCTCTCGATGAATCACCTCGCCGTAGCGTCGCACCTGTCTGCGATCATCAATCACGCCGTCGGCCAGATTCTCGCCCGCCGAACAGATCACCGCGAGCGGCGTGCGTAGTTCGTGCGTGACGCCCGCGACGAACTCCACCTGTCGCCGCGCGAGACGCTGCGCGCGATGCGTGGAGACGAAGACGAGCGCGACGCTCCCGGCGAGCAGGAGCAGGATGCCGAAGCTGACGAGGAGACTCCGCCGCCGCACCTGTGCGACCGCCGCGTCGAGCGACCCGGCGGCGTGCGTGGCGACGAGTTGCCAGTCGCCCGTGCCCGCGCCGGGAAGACGCACGCGCCGCATCTCGACCTGACTCGTCCGGCTCTCGAAGACGCGCACGGCGAAACGGTTTCCGCCGCCGCGCGATTCTCCAGCGGCTTCCGGCGGCAGACTCTTTACCTCTTCTTCGCGCGTGCTGCGCGTCGTGCGAGCAGCCGGGAGAAAGGCGTCCATCTCGTCGAAGCGAATTTGAAAGATGGAGGCGCGCACGTCGCCGGATGCGTGCGTGGCCGCGTCGGCGTTCGTCGTCGTGCGTGTGTCGGGCGCGGATTGATAGATGATCTTTTGCGGGTCGTTTGCGTCTATCACGCTGATGCGGTAGTCGAGTTTGTCGCCGGTGGAAAAATAGCGTCGGACGAGCGCAGGCCACATCTCGCGCTTGATGTAATCGAGATCGAGCGCGACGACCGCGTAAGCTGCGAGCGGCGAAAAGTTCGTCAAGACGAGTTTGCGCTCGTTGCCCGCCCCGAACGCTTCAACGTCGCCGCGGCTCTTGTCTTTACTGTTATCTGCGCTGTTATCGCTACTGTGGACGCCGGGGTGCGCGGGTTCGTCCGGGACGATGGGAATGATGACGGCTGGAATCGCTTGATCCACGTTCGGCTGCGGCGCGAAGAATCCTGATTCAGCGTGCAGAGACGACGGCGGCATCTCGCGCGCCAGTTGAAAGCGACGGCGCAGCGCATCGAACTCGGCAGGCCACGCCCCGCCGACGGGCACAAACTTTCGCGCGGCGCGGTCGAAGCGCGTGAGTTGCGGCTCGCCACCGGCAAGGCCGCCGTCAACGACGTAGATGTCGCGCACGAGTTGCGCGTGCGCGACGGTAGCGCGCCATTGCTCGTAACGCGCGGCGTAGGCGTCGCCGTCGCGTGCGCCCCACACGTCCGCGTCCATCTTCAAACCGACATAGACGCGACCGAGTTCGCGGTCGAAGTCCTGCGTGAAACGCGCCGCGCTCGCGCCGAGCGTGGCCTGCATGCGTTCGCGTTCGGCCTCGCTCACCTGACCGAGCCAGCGATACTGCAACCACGCGAGCACGCAGAGCAGCACGACGAGAGCCGCCGCCAGCAGCAACAACATCGAGGGTTGACGCTTTCCCGAATTACCTCTCACACCGGCAATGTAGCATAGCCCGCGCGGGCTGAAACCCGTCGCGCCGCAGATTTTACATTCTTAACATCCGCGCTCGTCCCTTCCGGCTTCGAGACGAGCCAAGACCTCACGCCGGTCGCTTTCCTTTGCGCCTTACGCTTTAACTTTGCGCCGCCAGCGTGAAAGGCGATCTCACAAAGGCGCAAAGTTAAAACCGAAGGCGCAAAGGAAGATGAGGGGCAGTCTTGCGCTGGGGTCTTGGTTTCTTTGTGTGAATAGGGGAAGGCAGTTTTGTTGTCGCGCGTGCGGCGGGTGCGCCGCGTGTGTGCGGCTATTGCTTCGGACGTGAATTGATCAGGTGCTTCGTCGTGTCTTCGGTGACGCTGAAACTGGCGGGCGAGATTTCCGAAGTGTCTCCGGAGTTCAGCGAGCGGGGCATTGGGTTGACACCGAGCGCG
>DASYMM010000279.1:0-5302 GCA_036009085.1 Pyrinomonadaceae bacterium
CGTGTCGAAGGTGACTTCGGCGCGCGGGCGATTCGCCACCGTGGCGACAACTTCGAGCAACCACGCCCCGCCTCTGTCTTCGCGCGCGTTCGCCGTCACCTGCGAAACCGAACGCATACTCTGTTCGAGCACCTGCATGGCCGAAACCACTTCGCGCCGCTTGACCTTGCGCGTCGCCGTGCGCGGCAAATCGCCGTCCCAGAAATGCAGCACCTTGACGCGCTTGTAAAAGGGCAGCGCGGAAGACACGTCGCGGAAATGTTCCTCGACCTTGCGGCGCACCTCCTCGCGTGAAAGCGCGATGTCGTAGTCGTGGTCGGCGACGACCATGCACGCGACCTTCTCGCCGATGCCGTCCGGCAAGCCGACGACGCTCAGTTCCTTGATGTAAGGCGACTCGAAATAGAGTTCTTCGATCTCGTCAGGATAGACGTTCTTGCCGTTCGTATCCACGATGATCTCTTTGGAGCGACCGACGAGGTAAAGATTGCCTTCGTCGTCGAGGCGTCCGAGATCGCCCGTGTAGAGCCAGCGGTTGACGAGGACGGCGCGCGTGGCCTCTTCGTTGTTGAAGTAGCCGCTCATCACGTTTGCGCCGCGCGCGACGACTTCGCCGATGCCGCTCGCGTCCGGGTCGAGAATCTTCACTTCGACGCCGGGCAGAGGTTTGCCCACGCTCATCGAGATCAACTTGTTCTGCGGGCGCGTGACGGTCAGCACGGGCGAGGCTTCCGTCAGCCCGTAGCCTTCGAGGATGGTGAAGCCGAGGCCGTGGAAATCTTTTTTGACTTTTTCGTTCAAGGCCGAGCCGCCGCTGATCAGATAGCGTATCCGACCACCGAGTCCGGCGTGGATCGGTCGGAAGATGATCTGGCCGAGATTGAACGGAGAATGATCGCGTAGCCAACTGTTGGCTTCGAGCAAATAATCCGCCGTGTCGCCCACCCACTTGCCGCGCTCGTTGAAACGGCTCTTGATGCGGCGATGCAGCAACTCCCACAGAGCGGGCACGCCGACCATCCCTGTGACGTAACCGTTCTTGATCGCGCGCGTGAGTTCTTCGCTCGTCAGTTCGGGGAGATACGTGATCTGCGCGCCGCGCGAGAGCGGGGTGAGAAAGCCTGTGGAAAATTCAAACGTGTGATGGAGCGGGAGGACGGAGAGCACGCCGTCCTTCGTCGTCATGTCGAAGATGGAGGCAAGCATCGAGACCATGCTCGTAAAATTCTTGTGCGAGAGCATGACGGCTTTGGGCTGTCCGGTCGTGCCCGAAGTGAAGATGAGCGAGGCCGTCGTCTGCGGGTGAATTTTCGAGGGCAGCAGGGCGAGCCGCTGGTCTTCGATCTTCTGCGGCGCGAGCGCGAAGATCTCTTCAAAACGCCAGATGCGCGTCGTCTCCAACTTCTCTTCAATCAGACGCTCGTGCAGATCGTCGTGCTTCTCGCGCATCTCGTCGCTGATAACGATGCCGAACGCCTGGCTCGCGCGCACGAAGTTGATGATCTCGCCCGTAGTGCTTTCCGGGTCAATCGGCACGCACGTTCCGCCAGCCTTGAGCACGCCGAAGTAGGTCATGCCCCACTCGGGCGCGTTGTGGCTCAAGAGCACGACGCGGCCTAACGGCGGCAAGCCTTCGCTCGCGAAAAAACCTGCGGCGCGCGTGGCGAGTTCGTGCAGGTCTCTGTAGGTGTACTGCTCTTTGCGCCCGTCGCGTTCGATGCGCATGGCGACGCGCGTGGCGTAGCGTTTCGATGAAGTCTCGAAGAGTTCGAGCAGGTCGCGATAGGTATAGACGCGCTTCGGCTGCGCGCGCATGTCCTCTTCGAGTTGCGGGAAGATCCATTTCTTGAGGCCGGGAAAATGGATATTCATCCAGTAGTCGTACCAGTCGAACTTTTCCGGGTGCCACGGCAGAAGGTTCTGTTCGTCCTTGCGGATGCGCGAAAAGAGCGAGCGCACGTTGTCTGCACGGAAGATATAAGCGTTCTCGACCATGAACGGGCGAAACATCTCGAAGGCTTCCTTCGTCTCGTGCGTCAACTCTTCGAGCCGCTCGACGTGCTTCTTCGCATGGTCAACAAACTCGGAGATGCGACCGCCGCCCCAACGCGGGCGAACATTATCGAGAAACGAAGAGGCTTTTTTCGCCGCCGCGTTGATCATCGGCGTCGAAGTCTTCTCGAAACGCGAAGTGGTGACGGGGCGCGTCTCCATGTGCGAAGCGATGGTGTTGATGACACGGAAGCCGGTCTCTTTTTCGTCGAAGTGCTTGCGCTTGTAGAGGCCGAGCATGCCGACGATGCGGCGCATGTCGTTCGGGTTGCTGTCGCCCGTCGCGGCCTGATAGACGAGGCGCGGTTCTTCGACGCACGCTTCGGCGGCGACGGCAAGCATCACTGCGGCGACTTGATCAACCGGCGTGATGTCCAGCACCAAACGCTCGTTGACGGGGATTTGCGTCTGGCCTTTGAGCGCGATGAAGATGAGCGGCGCGGTCGTCGTAAAGCCCTCGTTCCAGCCGGGGAAGGGATAATCTTTCGCCGACTCGACGATTGAAGGGCGCACGATGGAACGCACGATTCCCGTCTCCGCTGCGACGAGTTGTTCGCCGAGACTCTTCGTGTAAGTGTAGATGTTCGGCCAGCCCCACCATTCGGCGCGCTCGATACCGAGGTCTGTGAGGCGCGTGCGCGTCCACACCTTGCGCTCGCGCGCGACGGCCAGACCCATCGCGTCCAGATCGTCCGCGTCGCGTCCCTCTTCCACGAGTCGCTTGCGTGCGCCCTCGCGAAAACGCGCCACCTGCATTGCATCTTTCGCTTCGTCTTTCACGCGGTCGGCGAGCTTCGCGCAATCGCGTATCTCCTGCTCGACGGAGAACTCGACGCCGGGCAACTCTTCGCGGCGCGGGAAATAACCGATCACCGGATCGCTCTCCCACACCGGCCCCGAACGGTTGCCCGCAACGAAACAGGTGGAGATATGCACGAGCGCAGGCCGCCGCATGCGCTTCGTGAATGCGATGACGTTCTGTGTGCCGACGACGTTCGTTCTGAGCGCGCTCTCAAGCGTCGGGTTAAAAGTGACGTTGCCCGCGCTGTTGATGACGACATCAATGTCTGCGGCAATCGCCTGCGCCTCGTCTTCGGTCAAACCGAGGTTCGTGTCGCCGATGTCGCCGTTATAGACGCGCACCTTGTCGCGTATGAAATCCTCGAAGGCATCGCCGAAGCGTTCGCGCAAAGGATCGAAGGGCGGGGCGGTGATGACGTTGTTCCAGAAGCGCGTCTCGGATTCGGCGAGCGAGCGCGAGCGCACGGTGAGATAGACGCGCTCGATGCCGGGGAAGCGGTACAGGAGCATGCTCAGCGTCACCTTGCCGAGAAAGCCCGTGCTCCCGATAAGGAATATCTTGCGTCCCTGAAAAATTTCTGTCGGCGATAATTTCATGCTTTGCTTCACGCTTCGACGTACTCGAAAAAACTCGACGGCTCCGGCACTGGCAAACCTTCCTCTGGCAGTCCTTCGATATGAAACTTGATGGCTTCCCGAATCAACTCCTCGACTTCCACCTTAGTTTCAGCGGCAGCCACACAGCCCGGAAGATCGGGCACGTATGCTCCGTAACTCGACTCGCCTTTTTCGATGATAACTGCGTATCTCATCAAACGTTTTCCTCAATTTCGGCCTGACGCCAGATATTCTTTAACGTTCCCGTTGGCACGTCAACTCCGGGTTTGCCAGCGACCGTCACAAGTTTATTCTTCGTCGGATGGCGAAATTGTCGATGGCTACCTTCATACGCACTAACTGCCATCCGTCCTCCTCCAAACGCTTAATGACATCACGGACTTTCAAGCGAACTCACTCCATATCGCAAATCGCGATCACGGGTTGGTGGAGCATCGTGATTTCGGCGGAGCGGCCTTGATAGCTGCGCGCCATCGCTATCGCTTCGGTGAGATTGTCGGCGCGCTCCCAGCCCATCATGGCGGGGACGTGCGCGTTCTCCGCTCCGGCGGCGATGACGTGGCCGACGTGCTGGCGTCCGTTCTCGCCCCAGTACCACATGAAGAACGGGTGCGAGCCGTGATAGGCATTGCCGCGCCGGTACATCTCCACGTAGCTCGGATTGTTCGCAAACTCCTGCTCGTACTTGTCGCGCAAGACGTTCGCGTCGCGCGATTCGGGCAACAGGCGGTTGAAAAATTCGATGTAGCTCGGATGAAAGTTGTGGTCGAACTCGTCCGTGCAAGGGTGATGCAGAATCAGCGTGCCGCCTTTTTTGAGCAAAGGCTTGCCGCGATACATGTTGAAGTGATAGCCGAGCGCCATCACCTGCACGAGCAAAGGATTGAGCGTCGAGTTGACGCTGTAGGGCGACATGTCGGGCACGGGGCAGATCAAAATGTCGCACTGGCCTTCGATGGGCACGACGTACTGCTCCATGCTCTTAGCGATGATGCGTTCGTGGACGGGGTCTGTGCGCCCGGCGTGGCAGGCGATCATCTCGTAGTTGCCCTTGAGCGAGTTGTACATGGCGCGCTTGGCGGGGCGCGGCATCTTGCTCATCGTGAAGCGCATGGCTTCGTACTTCATGCGGTCGATGGCCGAGAAGTCGTCCTCGTTCTTCGTCAGGAAATTCATCTCCGCGCCGAACATGTGGTTGTTGATCGTCGTCTCGATGTGGAAGACGTTCAGGTGCTCGTCCGCGAGTTTCCCGACGCGGCTGATGACGCGTCCCAACTCCGACCCTGCCGGGTCCATGTAACTGTTCGACGCGCGGATCGTGTCCGGGTTGTGATGCGCGCGCAGCGACTCGTAATCACAGAGTCCGACGCCGACCGACTTGTGCCCGCCGTTCATCGGCACGAAGTTGAAGTTGAGATAGATGAGCAGGTCACTTTCGGCGGCGCGGCGATTGATGCGCAGAGGCTCTTTGTGGCGCGTCTCGCCGAGGAGGACGAGATTCGAGGGGTCTTCCGCGTCGTGGTTGTAGTAGCGGTCGGGATAGAAGTCGTCCCAGATTTTCTGCCCGGACATGCGCCGCATCTCTGCGGGCGTCATCTTGCGATGGAGCGAGATGGCGATGATGATGTGTATGTCGTCAACGCCGTGGCCGTGGAGCATCTCGACGAGAATTTCGAGCGCGGTCTGGCGGATGTCGGGCGTGTTCATCGGCGGGAGCGGCATCGAGATGTCGTCCACGGCGATGGTCACTTTCATCCCCGGCGTCAGTTGCGCAAAGAGCGGGTCGCAATCGTGCGGGTGATTGAGGGCGTAACGAATCGCCGCCTCGCGG
>DASYMM010000280.1:0-4638 GCA_036009085.1 Pyrinomonadaceae bacterium
CGTTACTCATCGGACGAGCGGGTTTTCACCTGTGACGTATTTTCACCATCCCGGCAAAGCAACGCTTCTCTTGTTTCAAGTGGCAATTTATGAAAACTCTAATTCGTAATGGCCGTATCGTCACCGCCGTCGATGATTACAAGGCCGATGTGTTGATTGAGGATGAGGTCGTGTCGGTCATCGGCGCGCGGCTAGATATAGAGGCAGACGTTGTGATTGATGCGGCGGGGAAGTTGGTGATTCCCGGCGGGATTGATCCGCATACGCATATGGAACTTCCCTTTGGCGGGACGCAGGCGTCGGATGATTTCTTTACGGGGACGCGGGCGGCGGCTTACGGGGGGACGACGACGATTATTGATTTCGCGGTGCAGTATAAGGGCGAGTCGCTGACGCAGGCGCTCGATAACTGGCACGCGAAGGCTGAGGGGAAGACGGCGATTGATTATAGTTTTCACTTGATCACGACCGATCTGGAAGACGACCGCGTGCCGGAGTTGCACCGGATCATTGACGAGGGCGTGACGAGTTTCAAGATGTTCATGGCGTATCCGGGCGTGTTTCTCGTGGACGATGCGACGATCTTTCGCGCGATGTCGGCGGCGGGCGAGCGCGGTGGTTTGATCTGCATGCACGCGGAGAACGGGATCGTCATCAACGAGATCATTAAGCGCGCGCTTGCCGCAGGACGCACCGCGCCGAAGTATCACGCGCTCACGCGCCCGACGCGCGCCGAGGCGGAGGGCGTGCATCGCGCGATTGCGATTGCGGAGATGGCCGAGGCGCCCGTCTATATCGTGCACCTGAGTTGCGCCGACGCGCTCGAACAGGTGCGCGAGGCGCGCGACCGTGGGCTGCCCGCGTTTGCGGAGACGTGCCCGCAGTATCTTTTCCTCTCGATTGAGAATTACGACGAGCCGGGGTTCGACGGCGCGAAGTATGTGATGACGCCGCCGCTCAGAGAGCGTTGGAACCAGGCGGAACTGTGGAAGGGTTTGAAGACGGACGACCTGCAAGTGATCTCGACAGACCATTGCCCTTTCTGCATGAAAGAGCAGAAGGAACTCGGTCGCGACGACTTCTCCAAAATCCCGAACGGCGCGCCCGGCGTCGAGCATCGCGTGCCGCTCATCTACAACGGCGGCGTCGTGGAGAATCGCCTCTCGCTCAATCGCTTCGTCGAACTCACTTCAACCGCCGCCGCGAAGATGTTCGGCCTCTTCCCGAAGAAAGGCACGATTGCCGTCGGGTCTGACGCGGACATAGTGATCTTCGACCCCGAACGCGAACAGACGATCAGCGCGGCGACGCACCACATGAACGTTGATTATAGCGCGTATGAAGGCAAGCGGATTAAAGGTGTGGTCGAGACGGTCTTGTCGCGCGGGCGTGTCGTGATCGAAAACGGCGTGTACAAGGGCAAGGCGGGCGACGGTCAGTTCATCAAGCGCGGGACTTGCGTGGCGATGTGATACAAGGCATGCGCCTTCGTCCGCCCCAACTTTCAAGCGGGAACTTCAACTTAATCGCACCGTAAAGGCAAACATGCTGAACTCCAGGATAAAACTTTCTTTGCTCTCGCTCTGTTCCCTGCTCTTGGTTCTCGCCGCCGCTGCGTGCGCTTCGCGTCCGTCCGGCGAGAGCGGCGCAGCAAACAATGCTCCCGCTTCGTCAGACAACCGCGCGGGGGGCGGCGGTGGCGGTAGCCGCGCCGTGGCGGCCATCTCCGAAAGCGACAAGCCGCTCGACGCGATGACCAGAGCGATGCGCGCACAACTCGACGCGAAATCTTATCGCGCGCATGTCACCTCCACGACGCCCGACGGTTCCAACAACGCGATGTTGATCGAATACGTCGCGCCCGACCGCTATCGCATGACGAACGACATGCAGGTCGGCGGTAAAGGGATGCGACAGGAGTTCGTCATCGTCGGCGGCGCGACGTACATCAAAGCCCCGAACAGCAGTTGGGTGAAGTCGCCGGTTGATGCGAGCGGCTTCGTCAAGGCTTTTCGCGATCCGAAAATGCTCGACGAGTTGGCGAAGACCGCGGATGTTAAATTCGTCGGCGCGGATACGATTGACGGCGCGCCGATGCTCGTCTACCAGTACACGCAAAACAATCCGATGGGCATGAACTTGAAGAGCACTTCCAAGACATGGCTCTCCGTCGCCGACGGTTTACCGCGCAAGACCGAAATGGACGGCGAGTTCCAAGGGAAGAAGACGAAAACGCTCGTCACGATCACCGATTACAACACAGACATCAAGATCGAGTCGCCGATCAAATAGAGGAGCCTTCATGTTTCGTCTCCTGCGAAACTTATCAAACACCGTGCTCGTCGGCCTCTGTTTAGCGGTTGCCGCCACCGCGGCGGCGCAACAACAGCGCGAACTGCCGCTCATCACCGTGACGGGCGACGCGGAAGTGCGAGTCGTGCCGGATGAAGTGGTGTTCGACCTCACCGTGCAGACGCTCAACAGGGATTTGCGTCTCGCAAAATCGCAGACCGACGAACGCCTGAAAAAAACTTTGGAGTTGACACGCAAATACAAGGTCGCCCCGGCCGACGTGCAGACCGATTACATCAGACTTGAACCGCGCTATCGCGGCGGCGATGAGACTCGCACGCTCGTCGGCTATTCCGTCAGAAAAGATCTCCTCTTTACTCTGCGCGACGCTGCACAGGCCGAAGAGTTGCTTTCGGAATTGATCGAGTCCGGCGTCACACGAATCAACAGCATCAGCTTCCGTTCCTCGCAGCTTCGCAAGCACAGAGATCAAGCACGCGCGCTCGCCATCAAGGCCGCGCAGGAGAAGGCCACCGCGCTCGCCGCCGAGATCGGGCAGAAGATCGGAAAGGCTTATTCGATTGAAGAAGAATCGGCGGGCGGTAATTTTCGCGCGTCGAATATGATGCAAAACAATATATCCTCCGTCGAGAGCACCGAATCTTCGGCGTCGGAAGGTACGCTCGCGCTCGGTCAGATCAAGGTGAGCGCGAGCGTCACGGTTCGTTTCATCCTCGAATAAAGATTCGGCTTATGGCGACTGCAACCGACACCGAAGACGTTCTCGTCACGCAACGCGACTTTGAAGAGTTGCGCGAAGACGTGTCTTCAAGCCCCCTGTGGAATCGCGATCTCGCGCCGACGACGATCCGCGAGCGCACGTGGTCAACGTGGAACATTGCCGCGCTGTGGATCGGGATGAGCGTCGTGATCACGACCTACACGCTCGCCGGGGCGTTTATCGAGGCGGGCATGAACTGGTGGCAGGCGATGATCACGATCCTCTTGGGCAACACCATCGTCCTCGTCCCGATGATCTTGAACGCGCACGCGGGCACGAAGTACGGCGTCTCTTTTCCGGTGCTCTGCCGGGCGTCGTTCGGGGTGCGCGGCGCGAACATTCCGGCCATCCTGCGCGCCATCGTCGCGTGCGGCTGGTTCGGCATCCAGACGTGGATCGGCGGCACCGCGCTCGATGCTCTGTTCGGCGCGATGTGGGGCGGTTGGAACAATTTGTTCGGCGGCGGGGGCGCGCTCGGCGTCGCATGGCACACGTGGATCGGGTTTTTCCTCTTCTGGTTCATACAAGTCTTTATCATCTTGAAGGGCGTCGAAGGAATAAAATATTTGGAGACGTGGTCTGCGCCGCTCTTGCTCGGCGGCGGCGCGGCGTTGCTCGCGTGGGCGGCGTGGCGCGCGGGCGGACTGGGGCGCGTCCTCTCCGAATCCAGCGCGTTGCAGAAACAGCACAACTACTTCTGGGCGATCTTTCCCGGCTCGCTCACCGCCTCCGTCGGCTACTGGGCGACGCTCAGCCTCAACATCCCCGACTTCACGCGCTACGCCCGCTCGCAAAAATCGCAGATGATGGGACAGGCTCTCGGGCTGCCTTTGACGATGACCGCGTTCGCTTTCATCGGCGTCGCCGTGACGAGCGCGACTTTGTTGATTTACGGTGTGGCGATCCCGAGCCCGGTCGAGTTGATGCAACGATTCGACAGCGTCGCGATCATCATCTTCGCCACCCTCGTCATCTTCGCCGCGCAACTCACGACCAACATGGCCGCCAACGTCGTCTCGCCCTCGAACGACTTCTCGAACCTCAACCCGAAACTGATCTCCTACGTGACGGGCGGCATCATCACAGCGATCATCGGCGTCTTGATGATGCCGTGGAAATTGATGACGGGTTCGATGGGCGCGTACATCTTCACCTGGCTCATCGGCTATTCCGGCCTGATGGGCGCAATCGCGGGCATCCTCATCTGCGACTACTGGGTGCTGCGCCGCCAGCGTCTCGACCTCCACGATCTGTTTCAACTCAAAGGCCGCTATACTTACAGCGGCGGCTTCAACCTGCGCGCGCTCGTCGTGCTCGTCGTGGCAATCGCGCCGGTCGTTCCCGGCTTCCTGCGCGCCGCGACGACGCCGAATTTTTCAGGCCAGATGCCCAACGCTAATCTCTTTGACACGCTCTACACCTACGCGTGGTTCGTCACCTTCGCGCTAGGCTTTGCGCTCTACTATTTGTTAATGCAAGGTCAGTCAAGTTTCACCACCAAGGCACGAAGACACGAAGTTTAATTTCTTCAACTTCGTGTCTTCGTGTCTTCGTGGTTCAAATCT
>DASYMM010000281.1:0-3622 GCA_036009085.1 Pyrinomonadaceae bacterium
CGACTGGTCGCTCGCAGGCTTCCGCCTCGCACTGGTGCCGGAATAAAGGTTTCGAGTTTCAGGTTTCAGGTTTCAGGTTAAAGTCCTAAAACCTTCAGTCTTTAACTTGAAACCTGAAACCTGAAACTTGAAACCTTTAAAAGTTGTAACCGGCAGCGCGCATTCGGCGTCTTGCATCTTGGTAGGCCGGATTGAGGCTTCATTCTCTCCTGTGTCGCATACGGCTCTTGGACAATTCACTAACAAATTGGAGATGAAGAACAGATGCAATTAACTCGCACCAGAAAGATCGTGGGCGGACTGGCGTTGGCCGGGACGTTTGCGCTGTCGGGGATCGTCGGATTCGCGCAGCAGGGAACCACACAGGAACAGGGCGGCAAAGATCACGTCGGTCGCCACGGCGGCGGCAGACGCGGCGACCATAAAGGCGGGCGCGGCGTGCGCGGCGGCTTCGGCGGCGGACACTTTGCCGAAAAACTCAACCTGACGGACGCGCAAAAAGCGCAGATGAAACAGATCGCCGAGCGTTACCGCACGAGCGCGCAGGCACAGCGTCAAGGACGCGGCGATAACGGTCGCAAAGGCGGCTTCGACGCCTTCAACGGCGGCACGTTCAACGAGGCCGAAGTCCGCGCGGCGGCGCAGGCTCGCGCCAACGCACATGTCGAGATGGAAGTTCAGCACGCACGCATGATGTCGGAGATGTACGCCGTGCTGACCGCCGAGCAGAAGGCGCAGCTTGCGACCGAACGCCAGCAGCGCGAGCAGAAGCGGCAGGAGCGTCGCACGCGCCGCAACGCCAACGCCGTCCCGAAAAGCACGACCTAACAACGAACCCGGCTCTCCCCTTTAACTTCAAACACTAAACGGTCTCTCCCCGTACAATTTTTGGTACAATTTTTGGTGGAGGACAGCAATGAAAAGCAGAGTCAGAATCGCATTCCTGATGTGCGCGCTTGTGGCCGGACTGTCGGCGACGGCGGCGGCGCAGACGACTTACCGCACGCGCAACGGGCGCACGGTGTCGGTCTATCAAAACAATCGTCGCGTCGTGCGGACGCCGCGCGGGCGCACCATCGTGCGCGGCTGGAACGGGCGCAGCGTCGTGCGCCGACCGAACGGGCGCAGCGTAGTCGTCTTGCCGAACGGCAGGCGCGTCGTGCGCAGTTCGCGCAGCCGGCAGAGCTACCCGCAGGTGAATCGCGCGCGGACTTACCGCACGCGCGACGGCAGGCTCGTCACCATCTTGCCGAACGGCAGGAGAATTTATCGTTAAGTTCGGACATATAGAATCTGACATGCAAGGAAGGGGTGAAGTATGAAGAAGATGTTAAGCGCAGTCATGTGTCTCATGTTGCTCACGGCGTCGGCGATGCCCGCGTGGGCGCAAACGTCGCGCCGCTATGCGGGGCGCACGACGACTGTGGGGGAGCGGCAGTATCGCCGTTATGCACGGTCGGGGCGGGCGAACTATGATCGACGTTACTACGATAACGGGCGTTACTACGAGAACGGGCGTTACGATGACCGCTCAGTCTGGAACGAGCACCGCGACAAGATCACGGTCGCGGGCGGCGCGGGCGCAGGCGCAGTCATCGGCGGTCTGGCCGGTGGCAAAAAGGGCGCGATTCTCGGCGCGCTCATCGGCGCGGGCGGCTCGGCGTTGTACACTTACAAAGTTCGCAACCGCAACGAGCGTCGCTATCGCCGTTAAGTACAAACGAGCATTTGCCGTGTAAGATACGGGGGCAGTTCTGGAAGCGCAGGGCTGCTCCTTTATTTTCATTCGAGCGCGCGGGAGCCTCTGAACGCGCGCGAACCCGGCGGCAAAGCGGCGCGGACGTTTGATACTTATGGACGAGCGGGCAGACAACTCCGATACGATCACGCTTGAATCGTCGCCCGCGAACTCAACCGCCGAGTTGTCGGATGTCGAACTCGTCTCACGCGCCGCCACGGGGGGCGACGAGACGGCGTTCGAGGAACTTTTCAGACGCCATCGCCGGCGCGTCTCGCTCATCGCCAGTCGTTTTTTCCGCCAGCGCGAACAGATCGAAGAGGTCGTGCAAGAGAGCTTCATGAAAGCCTATTTTGCGCTGCCAGACTTCACCAACCAGCAGGAAAACTCCTTCGCCTCCTGGATCGCGCGCATCGCCTTCAACGCGTGTTACGACGAATTGCGGCGGATGAAGCGGCGACCGGAGAGCGCGTCGGGCGACATGTCCGAGGAAGAGGTCGCGTGGTTGAAATCGCAAATCCGCACCACCGGGGCGGGCGACGACGTGGAGGCCGCAGCCATCGCGCGCGATCTGGCAGACAAGCTGCTCGCGCGTCTCAGCCCGGAAGACCGCCTGTTGCTCGTGATGCTCGATGTCGAAGGATTGTCGGTCGCCGAGATCGGCGAGACGAATAATTGGTCAATCTCGAAGGTTAAGGTTCGCGCGCATCGTGCGCGTGCGAGTTTGCGCCGCGTGCTGGAACGATTCTTGTAACCGGCCGGCGCGGGCGCGCGTTTTCAACAAAGAAGGTGCCGGAAGAACGTGCGGCAGTAGAAACAGGTAAAACCGAAATGTACGGCAAACGGAAAAAGGACGCTGTAGCGGACGCAGAACTGGAACGGCTCGGACGCGCCCTCGTGCGCGCCTCCGCGACGAACGAAGCGGAGGCCGAGGCGGTGGCCTCGTCGCCGTTCCTCTACACGCGCCTGCGCGCGCGCATCGGTGAAGAGCAAGCGCGGCGCGCGGGTGCGGAGACGTGGCGCACGCTGCTCGGCGTCGTCTGGCGCAGCGTGCCCGCGATGGCTCTCGTCGCGCTCTTCGCCTTCATCCTGTTCTGGACTTCAAACTTCAGCAGCGCGGGCGGGGCGACGCTCTCGCCCGGCGTCCTCAGCGACGAAGCCTTGATGGATGCGCGCGACGCCGGAATCGAGAACGTCGTCTTCGCCGAACGGCGCGCGCTCTCAAGCGACGACGTGCTGGCGACGCTCATCCAGCAGGACGAGCGGGAGGTTTCCCGATGACCACTTCGCCCGCGCCGCGCCCCGGCTCGCCCCGGCTCAAAATCCTGCTGGTGCTCCTCGGCGTCTTCATCCTCGGCGGCGTCACCGGCGCATCGCTCGATAGCCTCTATCGCACGCGCGGACGCCGCGACAACGGGCGTCAAAGTGGGGAGCATCGCGGCGGCAGGGATAACATGTTCGAGAACATGCGCCGCGACCTCAACCTGAGCGAACAACAGGCGACGGAAATCCGCGCCATCCTCGACCAGACACGCAACGAATACCGCACCCTGCGTACGGAAGTGCGCCCGCGCTACGACGCCGTCCGCCAGCAAGCGCGCACGCGCATCCGCTCCCTGCTCACGCCCGAACAACAAAAACTCTTCGACGCGCGCGCCGCCGAACGCGACGCCCGCCGCAGCGACGACGAAGAGAAATAGCTGACGAAGCAAAACCAAGAATACGCTTGACGAGTCCCGTCAGGAACGATTGCACAGTGAGCCGTGCAGTCGTCCCTGACGGGATTCGCTCATTCGTCGGAGTATCAAACGCGATTCGGTCGAGCACGATAAACCGAATCCGTTTCAACTCTACGGAGAGGCTTCCTGAAAGACACGCTTTCAG
>DASYMM010000282.1:0-2484 GCA_036009085.1 Pyrinomonadaceae bacterium
TGGCTCTTTAACTTGAAACCTGAAACTTGAAACTTGAAACCTTTTCCTTATGGACTTTCTTTCAGGACTCAACGAACAACAACGTATCGCCGTCACGACGACCGAGGGGCCGCTCCTGATTCTCGCGGGCGCAGGCTCCGGCAAGACGCGCGTGATCGTGCATCGCATCGCCTACATCATCGCCGAGCGCGGCGTCGCACCCTATCACATCCTCGCCGTCACCTTCACGAACAAGGCCGCGGGCGAGATGCGTGAGCGCGTCGAGCGGCTCCTGAGCGATCAACGCCTGCCGAGCGCGCCGCTCATTTCAACGTTCCATAGTCTCTGCGTCCGCATCCTGCGCCGCGACATAGAGAAACTGGAAGAAGGCCACACGCGCTCCTTCACCATCTACGACCAAGACGACTCGACGCGCATCGTCAAGGCCGCCATCAAGGATTTAGGACTCGACTCCGACCGTCTCGGCGCGCGGCAGGTGCAATCCGCCATCAGCCACGCCAAGAACAGCGGCACGGACGCCGAGGCTTACGCCGCGCGCGTCGAATACGGCGACGAAAAACGCGCCGCCATCGCGCGCGTCTATCGTCTCTACGAAGAACGCCTCGTCAACAACAACGCGCTCGACTTCGACGACCTGTTGATCAAGGCCGTCCGCCTCCTGCGCAAAAACAGAGAGGTGCGCGACCACTACAACGACAAGTTTCGCTACATCCTCGTTGACGAATATCAGGACACCAACAGCCTCCAATTCGCCCTCATCCGCTTCCTCACCGAAAAGCAGCAAAACATTTGCGTGGTCGGCGACGAAGACCAGAGCATCTACAAATGGCGCGGCGCGGACATCTCGAACATTTTGAATTTCGAGCAGCATTACCCGGAGGCGAAGGCGATCCGTCTGGAACAGAATTATCGTTCGACGCAGAACATTCTGGACACGGCGGGCGCGGTCGTGAAGTTGAACACGGAGCGCAAGGGGAAGACCTTGTGGACATCGAATCCGGCGGGCGAGCGTATTCGTTATTATCAGGCGATGGATGCGGAGGGCGAGGCGCGTTTCGTGGCGGCGAAAGTCGAGGAGCATCGCCGCGCCGACCCGTCGCTCCGGGCGGCGGTGTTGTATCGCACGAACGCGCAGTCGCGCGTCTTTGAAGAGGCGATGCGGCGTGCGAATATCGCTTACAACATCGTCGGAGGCTTCTCGTTCTACGAGCGCGCGGAGGTGCGCGACATCATCTCGTATCTCAAGCTGGCGATGAACCCGCACGACTCCATCGCGCTCATGCGCGTCATCAACACGCCGCCGCGCGGGCTCGGCAAGCAGACGCTCGACGAACTCGACCGCCGCGCCAAAGACTACGGCGTCTCGCTCTGGGAGACGCTCGCCATCGTCACCGACCCGGCGCAGACGACTTCCGGCTTTGCCGCGCGCGCCTCTTCGTCGCTCAAGAATTTTCAACGCATGATCACGAACCTCGTCTCGGTCGCGCAGCGCGAACCGGCTTCGGAAGTGGTCAAGGCGGCGATTCTCGATTCGGGTTACGCGGATGCTTTGAAGTCTGAGAACACGGAGGAGGCGGAGGGGCGTCTGGAAAACTTGCAGGAACTCGTCAACGCCGCCGTCGATTACGACCGCGAAGAGGGCGGCGGTTTGCGCGACTTCATAGACGCCGCCGCGCTCGTCTCCGACACGGATCAGTACAAGCGCGATGCGCCCGTCACTCTGATGACCGTCCACTCGGCGAAGGGTTTGGAGTTTCCGCTCGTCTTCATGGTCGGACTCGAAGACGGTCTGTTTCCACACTCGCGCTCGGCGACAGACCGCGCGGAGTTGGAGGAAGAGCGGCGTCTGTGCTACGTCGCCATCACGCGCGCGGAGCGTTTTCTTTACGTGACGCACGCGATGAAGCGGCGCGTGTATGGCGAGGAGTTGGCGTCCGAGCCGTCGCAATTTTTGAACGAGATGCCGTTCGACTTGATGGAGGATTTATCGCGCGGGGCTTCGTGGCTCTCGTTCGCGCGCAGTTCCGAACGCCTTGAGAACGCGCACGCCGCACGTGCGCTGCGTGGCGAGACGCGCCAACCCGAAAAACCCTACGCGGGCAAAACCTACAACAGCGCAGACTCCATCGCAGAATTCTTCCGCCAGCGCGGCCAGCAGGTGAACCCGCAGAGCGCGCCAACGCCGCCGACGATCAAACGTCGCACGGGAGCGGGCGGCGCGTCCGCCGCTTCGTCGTCCGCCGCGTCAAACGATGCGGGCGGATTTGTGCCGGGCACGCACGTCAAACACGCGAAGTACGGGCGCGGCCTCGTGCTGCGCCGCGAAGGCACGGGCGACGCGGCCAAGCTCACGGTCAGTTTCCCCGGCTTCGGCCAGAAGAAGTTGATCGAAAAATACGCGGGGCTGGAAAAAGCCTGAAAAGATAAATGATGAAGTAGGAACGCGGAACGATGAATGAAAGCAAACTGCTGTTGTCTTTCATT
>DASYMM010000283.1:0-1788 GCA_036009085.1 Pyrinomonadaceae bacterium
ACTCGCTGTGGCCGCGTACTCTTGGCAGGCGCGGCCGAACGCGGGAAAATCGTTATAACTGTGTTGTCAGGTTAACTTTTGCGGCGACCATTACGTCGCTACTTGCATCAGACAAGGCATGGCGGCAATTCGTTCTTGGTAAGAATTAGCCGCCCGAAAATCCAAACAGAGCAATATCTCGTAGATCGTTTAATGAAGATTGTAGCCAGCAAAAATCCCCTCCCCGATGACAGACGCGGCGATCCGTCCGGCGCAGGCACCCTGCCGCCGAAGTTGATGGACGCCAAGCAACTGCTCTTCAACCGCGAGTTCAGCCTGCTGGAGTTCTTTCGCCGCGTGCTCGAAGAGGGCTTGGACGAAACGCAGCCGCTCCTCGAACGTCTGAAATTTCTCGCCATCTTCTCCTCGAACGTGGACGAGTTTTTCATGATCCGCGTGTCGGGACTCAAAGAGGAGTTCGAGCATGACGTGACGGAACTCTCGCCCGACGGGCTGACGCCTTCCGGCCAACTCGCAGAGATCAGAGAGCGACTTGTGCCGATGCTCGAAGAGCAGAGCCGCTGCCTCCTCGAAGACCTCCTGCCCGAACTTAGGGCGCAAGGCATCATCATCGCCTCTTACGGGCCTCTGTCCGAAGAGGAGCGCGCCGGGCTGCAAGAATATTTCGACGACCAGATTTTCCCGGTGCTCACACCGCAGGCGGTTGACCCGAGCCACCCGTTCCCTTACATCTCGAATTTGAGTTTGAACATCGGCTTGATGGTCGCGCCGCTGCCGGAGCACGGCATCACGAGTTCGCTCGTCGGCAAAATTGATCCGCGTTTTGCGCGCATCAAGGTGCCGCCGCTCGTGCCGCGCCTGATCCCCGTCGGCAAAGACGGCTCGAAGTTTATCCTGCTCGAAGATTTGATCGCGGCCAACGTGCGCGAACTGTTTCCGCGCATGCGTGCGAGCGCGTGCCACGCCTTCCGCGTCACGCGCGATGCGGACATAGACATACGCGAAGACGAAGCCGACGACCTGCTGCGCATCATGCAACAGACGTTGCGCAAGCGTCGCTTCGGCACGCCCGTTCGTCTGGAAGTTTCGGCCACGATGCCGCAGGAGATGGTGCAGTATTTGTCGCAGTCAATCGGCGTCGAACTGGAAGACGTGTACCGCAGCAGTTGCCCGCTCGCCGTCACCGATTTGATGAAGCTCTATAAACTTGACAGGCCGGAATTGAAGGACGCGCCCTTCCAGCAGCGCGTGCCCGCCGCGCTCCGCCGCCCGCGCAAGTCTATCTTCGAGGCGATCAGGGAGCAGGACATACTCCTGCATCATCCATACAGTTCGTTTGCGCCCGTCACGGATTTCATCAACGCGGCGGCGCGCGACGAGCACGTCGCGGCCATCAAAATTTGTCTCTATCGCACCGGGCCGAACTCGCCCATCCCGCAGGCGCTCATCGAAGCGAGCGAGCAGGGCAAGCAGGTCACAGCCATCATCGAACTCAAGGCGCGCTTCGACGAAGAGAACAACATCGAGTGGGCGCAAAGGCTCGAAGAAGCGGGCGTCCACGTCGTCTATGGTTTGATGGGACTCAAGACGCATTGCAAGCTCGCGCTCGTCGTGCGCAGCGAAGGCGACACGATGCGCCGCTACGTCCACATCGCCACCGGCAACTACAACCCCGACACCTCGCGCGGCTACACAGACCTCGGACTCTTCACCGCCGACGAAGAGATCGGCGCAGACGCTTCCGAACTCTTCAACTACCTGACCGGCTACTCGCGACAGAAAGAGTAT
>DASYMM010000284.1:0-2169 GCA_036009085.1 Pyrinomonadaceae bacterium
CGCTGCCTTACTGGCGTTTCGACCAGCCCGCGCCGAACATCTTTACGCCAGAGTTCTTCGGCGTCTCCGATGCGCTCGGCACAGTCCAGTTCAGCCCGAGCAACCCGCTTCAGTTCTGGAAGACCGACGGCGTGCAGGGGATCAATCGCCGACCCTTCTTTAACACCTCCACCGCGCCGCCCGGCCTGCGTACAGAGGCGCAGACGTTCGCGCTCGGCACTCAATATCCGGCGTTCAGGACGCTGGAAGGCAACCCGCACGGATCGGCGCACACCAGTTTCGGCGGCTCGATCTCAAGCATCAACACGGCGGCGCGCGACCCTCTGTTCTTCCTGTTACACTGCAACGTTGACCGCCTCTGGGCGAAATGGCAGCGACAGAACGGACGCTTTAATTCCGCGCAGGCCGCTTCATACGACAGCAATCCCGGGAACCCGGTCGGCCACAACCTGCCCGATACGATGTGGCCTTGGAACGGGATCACTTCGCCTCCGCGTCCTCCGACCGCGCCCGGCGGCGCGTTGGCCTCGTCTCAATGCGTCAGTGCGCCGGGGCCGCAACCGCGTGTGCAGAGCAGCCTGGATTATCAGGGCGCCATCAACGCCCTGTCGCGGATGGGATTCGATTACGACGACGTGCCATTTGCCTAACGTGCCTTGCACCAGGAGAGATGAACCATGACCACGAAAAGTAAATCTACAAAGAGCGCGGCGAAGGCTAAGAAAAGCTCGAAAAAAAGCTCGAAGCCGGCGCGCCAGGGTGAGGCGAAGAAGTCAACCCGAAGTTTGATGTCAATCGCGACGAGTGCGCGGAGTTCGGTGCCGGAACGAGTCGCGGCCTTAGCGGAAGCGCCGCTGGCCGTGTGTGAGAGCGACGATAATCTACAGTCATTGCTCAAAGTCCTGCGCGATAAGAACGAGCCGTCGCCCGTGCGCCTGGCGGCATTGCAATCGCTACAGGCGGCGAGTTTCAGCGTCGTCGCATTTGAAGCAGCGCGCGGCGACTATCTGGCGACCTTGCGTGAGGTCGCGGAAGATACTGACCTGGAGTTGCGACAGCGCGTGCTCGGCATACTTGCGCGCGAGAACGACGGCTTCGCGCAGAAGAAACTCCTCGAAGGGTTGAAGAACCCTGAGAAGGCGTTGCTGCCGCCGGAGAAGGCTCTGCAACTGCTCAGTTACGACGTGCACGCGGAAGCCTACGCGGCGGCGCGTGAGATTGTCAGCAAGCCGCCGAGCGACATCGCCCGGCGAGAAGCCCTGCGCCTGCTCGCCGCCGACGCCACCGCCGCACCGCTCTTTGAAAAGCTCCTCCTCGACAAAAGCGAACTGGCGGAGATTCGGCAAATCTCCGCCTCCGCACTCCAATCGCTCAAGCCGGAGAAACTACAGGAGCACGCGCGCGAGATACTGCTCGACTCGTCCGAGTATGACGAGATTCAAGCGACCAGCCTCACCGCGCTGAATCAGTTTGGAGACGACGAAGCGATTGCTCAAGACGAAGCGTTGTTGAAGAGCGTTGACCGCATGAGCGATAAGGCTTCGACGAAGGTGAAACAGGATGCGCGCCGGTTCCTGAGCAAGTTCGGGAAGTGAAGGTGGCGAGCCATGCAGAACGTTGCCACGACCGGCGCGCTCTCAGAGTCGCAGTTTGGCGCGCTGGTTGACGCGCTCGCCGCCGACCCGGAGCGACGCGCGCAGTTAACGGATTTGCTGCGCGAAGACCATCCGCTCTACGAAGGGCGCGGCACGACCACGATTGTTCGGATGCGCGGCTGGATACTGCTCGCCCTCGCGCAGTCGGGGCTGCCGGACGCCGCGCTCCTCTTCGTGCTCGAAGAACTCGACACGGGAGTTGACGCCTATCTGGTCGCCGCCGCCGCACGCGCGCTGCGATCTTATCCTGCCCCTGCCGCGGCGTTCGCTCCGTTCGTGATGCGCTCGCTCACCAACATACGCTATCGAGACGAGCCTGTGTCCTTCAAGGCCTATGGCGAATACGCGACCTCGTCCACCGCAGGCACGAGTCCGGTTCGTGAATTGCTCGCGACGCTCGCATGGCTCGGCACGCAAGCGCGCGGAGTCTTGCCTGAGTTCGAGTCGCTGCGCGCGCAAAGCGTGGCACGCTCCAAAAAACTGTCGAAGGATTTCGACCGTGCCTTGAAAGCCA
>DASYMM010000285.1:0-4945 GCA_036009085.1 Pyrinomonadaceae bacterium
GTCTGCGGCTGGCGAGTAGTCCGTCGAGCCGGTATCTCAGGCATCGGGCGCGGAGCAGGTTGCGTGGGCACCACAGGCCGCCCCCCTTGCGCGCGTGCGAAGGGCGCAAACAGCGTGAGCGTGAGCGCGAAGGTGATCGAGAGCGAGGTGATTTTCTTCATCGGTAAACCTCCGGTCGGGCAATAAGCATTGAATAATTGAACGCGCGGCGTTCAACCGCGTCCGGGCTGGTTCGTGTGAGGGCACGCTGGATTTCCGCAAGTGAGTATGCGATGCTCTCCGGCGACCACAACACAACCTGAACGGAGAAGATTATGCCAGAGCAAGCGAAAAACGGCGATACGGTGCGCGTCCACTACACGGGGCGTTTAGACAGCGGCGAGATATTCGACTCGTCGGTGGGCGGCGATCCTTTCGAGTTCACGGTCGGCGGCGGGCAGACCATCGCGGGCTTTGACGAAGGCGTGCGCGGCATGGCAATCGGCGAGCAAAAGAAGGTCGAGATCGAAGCCGACGACGCTTACGGGCAGCGCATCCCGGCGCGCGTGCAAGCCATCGAGCGCGCGATCATCGAGAAGAGTCTGGGGCAAACGCCGGAAGTCGGCATGGCGCTCGCGATGCAAATCTCCGAAGACCAGCAAATCCCCGTCACGATCACCGAAGTCACAGACACGCACGTCACGCTCGACGCCAATCACCCGCTCGCCGGAGAGAAACTATTCTTCGACATCGAACTCGTCGAGATCAAATAGAACGCTCGTCTCGATTCAGGTGGAACTGCTTGAAAGGAACTGTTTGAAAAGTCCCGTCAGGGACGATTGCTAATAGCCCGGCACTTGAGTGCTGGGCTATTCTCAAATGTCCCTGACGGGACAAAAGCAGTTCGACTTTTAAAATCGCTTCTAGAATCTTAAGCCATGAAACTCAACGCTGAAAGTTTACTTGGCGTCATACACTTGCTGCTCGTCGTGTCTCTCAACGCACAGGCGCAGGCCACGCCGCAGACCACGCCGACGCCGCCCGCCGCGACGGAAGATATTTTCGTCGTCAGCGTAAACGTCAATAAAGGCAAGTTGGAATTCGGCCAACCCTCGAACATCACGAATCGCGCGGGCTACGATAACCAGCCGAGTTTCCTCCCCGACGGCGAAAGCCTGCTCTACACCTCTCAGCGCGAAGGCAACCAGACAGACATCTATCGCTACGACTTCAAGACCGGACAATCCACACGCCTCACCAACACCGCCGAAGGCGAATACTCTCCGACCCTGATGCCCGGCGGCAAATTTTTCTCCGTCATCCGCGTCGAGGCCGACAAGACACAACGCCTCTGGAAGTTTCCGCTCGCGGGCGGCGAACCGACTCTCGTGCTCCCCAACATCAAACCCGTCGGCTATCACCTCTGGCTCGACGCGCGCACGCTCGCGCTCTTCATCCTCGGCGCGGAAGGCCGCCCGAACACACTGCAACTCGTCCCCACGGACAACTCGTTTCTCGACACCATCCACGTCAACATCGGTCGCGCGCTCCACCTCATCCCGCGCCGCGAGGCGTTTAGCTTCGTCCACAAAATCTCCCCCGACGAATGGCTCATCAAAATTTTCGACTTGAAGACCCATCGCAGCACGACGCTCATCAAAACGCTCCCCGCGAGCGAAGACCTCACTTGGACGCCCGACGGTGCCTCGATCCTCTCGGCGCAAGACTCCAAACTCTTCCAATACAACCTCGCCGCCCCCGCCGCCGGTTGGCAACTCGTCGCAGACTTCTCCGCCGCCCGCGTCAGACGCATCACGCGCCTCGCCCTCAGCCCCAAAGCCGACCGCCTTGCCCTCGTCGCCCAACCGGGCGAAGCCGCGCCGTAAATTCGCCGGCGTCCGTAGCGCGATCAAGCCGCAAGCCACGCCCCGCCGCGTTCGTCGCGGGTGGTATAATGCTCGCCGCGACTCAGGCGTCAAACAGGCGCGACCCCTCAGACTCGAAACTCCGAACATGCCCCGTTGAGGATTCTCATATGTGGAATGATGAGACGAACGCGTTGAAGAACAGGATCACCAATCTGTCGAACGCAGAGCTTTTACAGATGGTTAACCTCGACTATGAGCAATACCGCAAGGAAGCTATCGATTATGCGCGTGCGGAGATGGACAGGCGCGGACTTAAAATCGAGCCGGTGAGTTTTGCGAATGCCACCCGAATAAAAGCCGGGGACGCAGAATATTCAGAGTCCGACGCAGAGGTGTCGGACGACGAACAGTTGGAGTCGTCCGAAGAGTTCCCGCCGGAAACAGACCACGTGTCCGGCGTCGAGTTTAAAGTCTTTCGCGGGGTGTGGACTTCGTGGGACGAGCTATTTGCCGAAGCGGCGGCCTTCGCCGCAGAGATCGGATCGGTGAGGTTGATCAGCATATCCCATAGCTCCAGCGGGAGCGAGGGGATCGTAACGGTGTGGTACTGGGGATAGCCCAAGCCTCCCAACACAGCTTCACAACACACCTTCACAACGCAGCCTCATAATATAGTTAGCCCGGCTGCGCCATCTGCATCCCGCTCGCCGCACGTGCGGTTTGCGTCTGTGCGCTACTCGCTCAAGGCGGCTCAATTTCCGGCGTCAGGTGTTTTACTCATCATCTTCGGGCGCGACGCCGAAGTAGCGCATCCAGCGTTCGGTCGTCTCTTCGATTGGCGGCGCGTCCGTGTTTTCGTCTGCGCTTCCGGCGTCGGCTTCCTCCATGCGGCGGCGAAACTCTCGGGCGCGGACGACCTGCGCGCCGCAACGCCTGACGTATTCCGCGAGCGCGCGATCCGAAGTGACGACCAGCAGCGTCCGCCGCTCGCGCGACGCTTCGACCAGAGCCTTGATCCGCTCGTCCGCATCCGACCCGCGCGCCGCGTAGAAGACGCGCACGCCCCTGTAACTTGAACCGTCCGCGAAATGCTCATCCGGCGCGCCGTCGAACACGACCTGCGCTGGCTGCCCGATCAGAAACAGGTCAACAACATCGTCTTAGAGCTCAAGCACCCGAATGTGGTAGTGGGCAAGAAGGAGCTTGACCAGGTCAAGGAGTATATGGATGTCATCCTCCACGCGGATGAGTTCAACGCCAAGAACATGTCTTGGGAGTTCTACCTGATCGGCAACAAGTACAATGAGTATATCGAGGGCGAGATCGTGAACGCCAAGCCGCACGGCCAACAACACCTCGTCTATCAGGGGAAATCTAACTACCGCATCTTCGTGCTGAACTGGAGCGAAGTGACGACCAACTTCGAGCTCCGCCACAACTTCCTCCTCGACCGGCTGAAGCTGGAACGGTCCAAGCTTGCGACCACCGAAGAGACTGCGGACGACATCCTTGCGAACGGCCACAGGAACACTGCGGCTTCGACCCGGACTAAGGGACCGATAGTGTCTGTAAGCTGAGAATCCAGGCAGTTCCCACTACTGATGGTGCCAAGCCTGTGTACTAATAGAAAAATGCCAGCCTATAAAGAGCCGCATCCTTCTGGAGCATGGCCTCGGAAAGATGGGTCAACTGAGCAAGATGCTGTGCAGCCTCTTGTACCGCCCGCGTCCTGTCCCGCTCCATGTTTTCTAGTTTTATCTCCATCTCACGTAGCTGTAACTCTTTCAACTTGAGGTCGAGCTTACCCCGTTGATAGCTGAGATATAGGAAGACAGAAGAGGTTGCCGATCCTATGGTAAAGATAATCGCTTGAAAAAGCAGCAGCATCTTGACCATCATATCGAGCAGAGATGTGCTCTCAGAAGCATCTGGCTGCGAGACGAAGGTAGGCTGAAACTTCGGTAGCCGCCGATAGAACCATTCATCCATCAAATCAGACCACACGCTGCTAGAAAAACCTACGGCTCTGGCAGAACGGAGCACATCCAGCGCAGCAAGCGCTTGGCTTTTTTCTGAGAAGTCCTCGGGGCCAAAAAGCCCCCGCAAATCTCTCCAGTTTCGATGGTAGGAAATCTGATATGCCCCAGAAGCAGTGCTAAGTCCGTATTCACTAGCACTCTGATCGCCTCCTTCGCCTTTTTGAACTGCCCTCAGAAAATCTCTAGTGATTCTCCTTTCGGGAGAACGCTCGGGGAGTTGCTGACCCGTCAAATAAAACATGCGAACCGCGACGGCGCGAGTGTTTTTGTAAGTCATGCGAAGCGAGGTAACGCTGCGCTGATTTAGGGAGCGAGGGTTTACACGCCTTTTCGCTGTGCTCTTTGCGCCATATATTGAGCGGGTTTTGACAGGGACAGCAACCAGCATAACGCTCTCTTCTCGGGCCTGCACATATTGCTGTGACTGATGGCGGTATCCCCAGAAACAGAGAGCGGCTACAACTGCCTGCGTGAAGGCGAAATACGCCCACGTTCTAGGCTTGAGCTTATCGCTAATCGCAATAGCGCGCTTTAACGTAGTGATTAAAGCTCTGACGACGAACAGTCGAACCATGCTCCACACTCCTTGTGAGACTATATGGTTGAGCGGATGCGATGCCCCTTGCTGACCGTTAGACTACATAATGAGCATATAAGGATGCAGGTAATTTGCGACTTATTTTCCGGTATATGAGGACTACATATTGCTGTTGCTGCCAGTGTGTGCAATTTCTGTGGAAAACTCTATGTGGAGTCCAATATATTATGGCTTCATCATTACAATGCCCTCGTAGAGCATCTTGGACAGTAGGCCAACGATTATCACACTCACGATAATGCCCCATGCTGCCTTACGGCGCTGGACTAAAGCAGCGTATCTATCCACTTCGTCACCCCATAGAAATACAGCTTTGGGGTAGCACGTTATAAGCAATACGAGAACACAGCCGAGGACAAGCGCGAGCGGTATGCCGATGAATAGAGATTGCTTGGTTCTGCCGGGACGCGGCGGAGGAGATGAAGAGCGCCTCTCGGCCATGAGGTTACGGAGTTGCATGG
>DASYMM010000286.1:0-5317 GCA_036009085.1 Pyrinomonadaceae bacterium
CGAGCAGCAGTATAAACATTACTTCACGGGCGAGACGACGAAGGCGAGCGTCTACACGATCCCCTCTTCGACGCACGGCGGCCTCTCCTCCGAACTCTCGATGGCCTTCGGCCTGCGCGGCCTCTCGCACATCATCTCGACCGGCTGCACGAGTTCCACAGACGCCATCGCTTACGCCGCACAGCACATCGCGCTCGGCCGGCAGGAGACGATGCTCGCGGGCGGCGTTGATGCGCCCGTCGCGCCGGGCATCCTCGCGGGCTTCAATTTGATGACCGTCCTGACGAAGGATTGGAACGACGACCCGGCGCACGCCTCGCGCCCGTTCTCGCGCGACCGCTCCGGCATCGTGCTCGGCGAAGGCGCGTGGATTTACGTCCTCGAAGATTACGAGCGCGCACGCGCACGCGGCGCGAAAGTCTATGCCGAGATCACTGGCTACGGCGCGACGTGCGACGCGTATCATCGCGTGCGCCTCGAAGACTCGGGCGAAGAACCCGCGCGCGCCATGAGCCTCTCGCTCGCCGATGCCGGACGCACGCCCGCGGAAATTGATTACGTCAACCTGCACGGCACTTCGACGCTTTTGAACGACCGCATCGAGACGCAAGCACTGAAACTCGCTTTCGGCGACTCGGCGCACGCCATTCCGATGTCGGCGACGAAATCGCAGATCGGCCACCCGCAGGGCGCGTCCGGCGCGGCCGGCCTCGGCGCAACGCTCTGCGCCATGCACACGAACATGATCCCGCCCACCATCAACCTCGCGGAAGCCGACCCCGCGTGCGATCTCGATTATGTGCCCAACACGGCGCGCGAAGCGGACGTGCGCCTCGCCCTCTGCAACTGCATCGGCTTCGGCTCGAAGAACAGCGCGCTCGTCGTCGAGAAAATCTGATGTTTGACAATTTGATATGACGCGCGTACATTTCGTACGACTTGTACAAGCCGTACAAGTTCAACCTTTTAACAGGAGTGCGTGCATGGATGCCCGAAACGCGTATAACAATCAGCAAAGCGAGGGAGGATTTCGCCGAAACCCTTAATCGAGTGGCTTATCGCGGTGAGCGAATCATCCTCCACCGTCGAGAGAAAGACGTAGTCGCCATCATTCCGATAGAAGACTTGGCACTTCTTGAAGAGTTGGAAGACCGTCTCGATATTGAAGCTGCGCATGAGGCATTGGCGGAATCTGACGAGCGTATCCCTTACAAAAAGGTACGCGAGGAGATCATAGCCGATGTATCAGATCGAAGTGACGCGCGCGGCGCAACGCGATCTCGACAGCCTACCAAAAAGCGTGTTCAAGCGCGTAGACGCCAAGATTCAATCGCTCACACAAGACCCACATCCTCGCGGGGCAAAAAAACTCGAAGATAATTTATTCCGCGTTCGCGTCGGAGACTACCGGATTATTTATCAGGTAATCTCCGACCGAATCGTTATTGCCATCATCCGAGTCAGGCAACGCCGCGAAGTCTATCGTGGCCTTTGAGGGCGTCGTGAAAAGGTTTTAGGCTTCAAGTTTCAGATCGGAGTTTTTAACTTGAAACTTGGAACTTGAAACCTGAAACTCTTTTTATGTTTAGCCAGCGCAGTTATGAACTGGAAAATATAGACAGGGGCGACTACACGCCGGAGGAGTACGAGGGGTGTCTGGTCGAACTGCGGCTGGTCAACAAGTGGATGGGCGATGCGCGTGCGTTGCGCGCCTCGCTCGTGCCGGAGGTGGAGCGGGCGGGGTTGGAGAGTTTTTCTGTGCTGGATGTGGGCGCGGGGTCGGGCGAGTTGTTGCGCGTGGTGGCGCGAGAGGCGCGTCGGCGCGGTTGGCGTGCGCGGCTCACGGGGCTTGAGTTGAACGAGCGTTCGGCGCGCGCGATTCTGGAAGAGTCGCAAGACTTCCCGGAGATTACGGCAGTGCGCGGCGACGCCTTTCATCTGCCGTTCGCGGACGACAGTTTCGATTACGCCATCTGTTCGCTCTTCACGCACCATTTTCGAGACGAAGCCGTGGTAGAGATTTTGCGCGAACTCAAACGCATCGCGCGGCGTCGGTTGTTCGTCATAGATTTGCACCGCCACGCGCTCGCCTATTTTCTGTACACGACCGCCGGGCGTCTCTTCTTACACAATCGCCTGTTGCGCGAAGACGGCGCGCTCTCCATACGCCGCAGCTTCCGCGCAGGCGAACTCGGACGACTCGCCAAAGAGGCGCAACTCGCAGACGTGAAAGTGAGGCGACGTTTTCCCTTTCGCTTGGTGTTGAGCGCGGGCAAGGATTCAAAGTTGAGTTAGGGCAATGCAGGAAAGCGTGTCTAAAAATTATGACGTGATCGTCGTGGGCGGCGGGCCTGCGGGCGCGAGCGCGGCGGTGCATCTGGCGATGCGCGGGGGGCGCGTGTTGCTCGTCGAGCGCGAGAAGTTTCCGCGCGCGAAGTTGTGCGGGGAATTTATTTCGCCGGAATGTCTGGCGCATTTCGCGCGGCTCGGCGTGTTGGAGGCGATGAGCGGCGCGGGCGGCGCGCGCGTGGGCGAGACGCTCTTTTTCGCGCAGAGCGGGCGGCGCGTGGGCGTGCCGAGCGCGTGGTTCGGGAGAGAGACGCGTGGAGGCATCGGCAGCGACACGGTGACGGCGGCGGGCGCGCTCGGTCTGAGCCGTGCCGAGATGGATGAGCGACTGTTGCAACGCGCGCGTGCGGTGGGCGTGGAGGTTCTGGAAGAAGCGCAAGTCGCGGGTTTGTTGTTTGCGGGAGAGGGACAGCGGCGCGCGGTCTGCGGCGTGCGCGTCGAGTGGCACGGCGCGGAGTTGAACTTGCGCGCTGCCGTCACGATTGATGCGACGGGGCGTGCGCGTGCGCTGGCGCGTCGAGTTGAGCAGAACGCGAAGGCGAACGGCGGCGGCGGCGAGGCGCACGCGTCGAAGACGGGCGGCGGGGCGTCGAAGCGTATGCCGCTCGTGGCGTTCAAGGCGCATCTCGAAAACGTGGGCGGCGCGAAGAGCGCGTGCGAAATCTATTTTTATCGCGGCGGCTACGGCGGCGTGAGTTGCGTCGAAAACGAACTGAGCAACTTGTGTTTCATCGTGGCGGCGGGCGATGTGCGTGCGCGTGCGAGCGACGCGGAGCGCGTGATGCGCGAGATCGTGATGTCGAACAGTCGCGCGGCGGAGACGTTGCGCGGGGCGCGCGTGCGTTCCGAGTGGCTGGCGGTGGCGTTGGAGAGTTTCGGGCGGCGCGAGGTTGCCCCGGCGGAAGGCTTGTTGATGGTGGGCGACGCGGCCTCCTTCATTGATCCGTTCACGGGAAGCGGCATGTTGATGGCCTTGGAAAGCGGCGAACTCGCGGGCGAAGCCGTCACACGCGCGCTGCCCCGCTTACGCGCGGGCGGCGATTTCGCGCCGCTGGCTGCGGATTACCGCGCGCTGTATCAAGCACGATTCGCCGCGCGCCTGCGCGTCTGCTCTTGGCTTCGGCGTGTGGCCTTCGCGCCGCAGTTTGCGACCGAAGCGGCCATCGCCGCGCTCGGCGCAAGCGCACGCATGCGACGCGTCGTAGCGCGTGCGACGCGTCACGCTTAAGTTAAGAATTTGCAGGGACAGGAAGCGCACAGGGATGACCGGACAGCTTGAGCGAAACAAAAAGAACGTCGTCGCTTTCTACGATCTGATGTTCAACGGCTGCCAGCCTGCCGAGGCTATCGAAAGATACGCAGGCGATGTTTACATCCAACACAATGCGGAAGTGGCCGACGGCAAGGATGCGTTTATCGAATATTTTACGCGCATGGCGCGCGAGTATCCGGGCAAGCGCGTGGAGTTCAAACGGGTGATCGCCGAGGGCGATTACGTCGTTCTGCATTGCCGACAGCAATGGCCGGGCGACAGCGATTGGGCGGGCATAGACATTTTCCGCCTCGACGCCGACGGCAAGATCGTCGAGCACTGGGACGCCCTCCAACGCGTGCCGCAAACTTCGGCCAACAACAACACGATGTTCTAAGAAGCTATTTGAAAGTCTCTTGCAGCCCCGAAGGGGCGTCATGCCATAAGCCCCGAAGGGGCATCATTCGATAGCCCGGCGCATCGCGCCGGGTACAGGTGAGAACAGACCGACAAGCCCTGAAAGGGCGACATAGTTGGTAACGTTGGCAACTATGTCGCCCTTTCAGGGCTTGCCAATCATCGGGCGTTGTTTTCTTGGGGCGTTGCCCCAAGCTATTACATCTCGCCCCTTCGGGGCTTTGAAGACAGTCTCTAAGAAGCTGTTTGGAAATTAGTTTTGAAGATTCCAGCGTTTGCCGTTTCGCTGCGAATTCGAGTGTTTAAGCCGCTGTCCGACTAAAAAGTGGCTTTCAATCCCGCAGTGAAATCAGACAAAAATCGGTCATTCTGGAATTTTCAAACAGCTTCTAAGAGTTCCGCGCCTTATTCCCACTCGGCGCACTTCAACCCGACGACATACGCGCCGAGGTCATTACTCGCCCTTGTCGTATCCGCAAACGCGTGCCACAGCGCGGCTCGTCCCGCCAAAGACCGCTCATCCAAAGTATTCTTATCATCAGAGGGAATGTTGGGCATGACTCCGCAGATCAACTCCATCAAGGCGTCCAAAGCATCCTTATCCTCACGCCGCGTGATCAAATCAACCAACTCTCTCGCTCTGTCTGGTGTAATCGGCAGGTTAGCCCAATGCCGGATGGGTTCCTCGAAAATCGGCTCTTGTCGGCGGGCGGCAGGCGTGCGCGTGTTATCATCTTTACGCATCAGTAGTTCCTTTCACGAGTGGTTACTGGTGTAGAGGACTTATCGAGATTCGCCGTCTTGGTAAGTCCTCGCTTGTTTAATGCTCTTTCATCTCGCTAACTTGTCAGGCTGGCAGTAAATATGCCGAACTCGCAATAGTTTATCAAGCTAAATCGTTGCGATTGAAAAACAATTTCCCTTCAGTTATAAAGTGACTTATGGAATGGCTCACTACCCGACAAGTCGCAGAGAAATTAGGCGTGTCGGATACACGTGTCCGTGCGATGATTAAAGCCGGTCAGCTACCCGCTCAAAGATTCGGACACATACACATGATTAACAAAGATGATTTGAAGTTGGTTGAAAATAGAAAAGTTGGCAGACCGCCGAAGGCTAAAGCTGAGAGTTCAAAGGTGGGTAAGAAGAAAGGTAGTAAGAGATAGATGGAGAAACGCTACCAAGTATTTGTAAGCTCTACCTACGCAGACTTGCGAGACGAACGGCAACGTGTGATTCAAACCCTCATGGAAATGGACTGCATCCCTTCGGGGATGGAATTGTTTCCTGCCACCGACG
>DASYMM010000287.1:0-2595 GCA_036009085.1 Pyrinomonadaceae bacterium
GTCGTGGAAGACTTCGAGGACACGCGCTTCCTCATGCGTCTCGAACTGGAGAAGCGCGGCTTCCGCGTCGTCGAAGCCACGGACGGCGAACAGGGCGTCGAGTTCGCCACACGCGAACGCCCCGACATCATCCTCATGGACATCGGCCTCCCGCACATCGACGGCATCGAAGCCACACGCCGCATCCGTGGCGACAACACCATGCGCGACGTGCTCATCGTCGCCCTCACCGCGCACCACGAAACCGAATACCGCGCCCAAGCCCTCGCCGCAGGCTGCGACGCCTACCTCACCAAGCCCGTAGACTTCGACTGGCTCATAGACCTCCTCGGCCGCCTCCTTCCCTGACGCCGCGCCACACATCGGCGCAAACCGTTTATCGCCCGTTCTTTTTCAATGCCCTTTTCTTTTGCGTCGCGGCGACGCCTTCTCTCTTCACGTCCGGCGTTTACGGCTGGCCGAAGCGCAGACGGTATTCGACGGAGTTGACGAAGCCGTTGACCATCGTGCGGAAGTCGGCGGGGTTCGCGTTCAGGTAGTTGAGCCACGCGTTGAACCCGGCGGGTTCGGGATCGCGCCGCAGGTAACCGAAGTACTGCGACAGCACGAAGGCGCGGTTGAAGGTTGCGCCCGCGAACGCGTTCGTCTCAACGATCTCGCGTAAGACTTGAGCGCGCGTCTTGCGTCCCGCGTCGAGGTCTGCGACGAGTTGATCGCGGTTGGAGATCGCGACTCCGGTGGTCTGGATGATCCTGTCCACGTAGGCCGCGTTGGAGAGCGCGTCGTAAACACGGAGAAACTCTTCGCGCTCCGTGAACTCGCCGGCGAAGAGGCCGCGCGCCACGACTGAGTCAGCGGCGGTCGCGCCGTTCAGGCGATAAGTGTCGCGGATGAACTCACGATACGTGGGCAGCCTGCCGAAGGCCGCGAGGTAGAAGCGAATGGCGTAGAAGCCCTTCGACTGGAACTCGGGCGATTGAAAGAACGCCGCCGAGACGCCCACGCGGTCGCACGTCGGCTCTCCGGGAGGGCAGTTTCCGAGCACCCTCAACCAAGCGGCGAAGCCCTGTGCGTCGGGCGCTCGGTTGAGGAAGTCGAAATAGTGCTGCGTGATGAAGAACGGCGTCTCGTCAATCGGGTTGGTCGGCGAGGCGGCCGCGTCGTTGTCCACGATGGTGATCGTGGTCACGGGCACGGCGTTGAAGGTCGCGCCCGTCGGGTTGCGGAGCGTGACGGTGAACGTTTCGTTCGCTTCGACGAAGCGGTCGTCCGTGATGAAGATGTCGAACCTCGCCGCGCCCTGTCCCGGCGCGAAGCGGAGCACGCCTGCGGCGGTCGTGTAGTCGCGCCGCTCGGTGGCCGTGCCGTCGTTGGTGTCGAAGTCAACCAAGATGTTGGATTCGCCGGACAGGTCGCCGCCGCGCGAGAGTCCAATCGTCACCTTGCCCACGCCTTCCTGCACCGTGATGTTCTGCGGGATGTTGATAAACGTCGCGTTGCCGACGGCCAGACCGCGAATCAACTCACCGCCGCCGAGGTCGCCGATGAGCGTGGCCGCGCCCGTGTCGAGATCGATTGAGTAGAGGCGCGAAAGCGTGTCGGTGGCCGAAGCCAGAGCGGCGAAGGCCGTCCGGCTGTTGTCGGCGATGTCAAAGCCATCGACGCGGCTCGCGTCCACACTGAGCGGGCCGATGGTGTTGAGCCTTCCTTCATTCTCCGGGCTTTGCGTGACCAACACGTCGAGGTCGTAATCTATGTCGTAGAGCGTGCCCGCGTTCGTGGATGCGTTTCGGCTGAAGGCCGCGCCGGAAATGCGCGGCGGACGACCGGCGTTCGGGTCGGGCGCGGGCGCGTAAGCGAGCGGCGCGTCGCCCTGCGTGCCCGGCGTGTTCGGGTCGCCGTCAGACACGACGCCGGTTTCAGAGTTGACGCGCAAGTTCTGCCCGCTGTCGCTCACGATGCGTAAACCGCCTTGACTGAAGGCGAAGCCGAAGGCCGTCCCGCTCAACGGAACTGCGAACGCGCCGCTGCCGATCTGCGTCGCCACGCCCGTCGTGGGGATCACCCGGTAGAGACGGCCGGTGTTGCCGACGGCGTAGACGACGTTGACGGAGACGCCGATGTTCTCGATGGCGAGCAGCGACTCGCCGGGTTGCAGGCCGGTGACGGCGACTGAGCCGACGATATCGCCGGGGGCCGACGTGTTGAAGCGCAGCAGCCGGTTGCCGGTCGTCAAAGCGACGGCGTTCGAGTGCGGCGCGACGGTTGACGGGTCGGGCGCGGCGTTGAGTTGGCCTCGGATTTCGCCATCGGGGAAGTTCTGCGTGTGGATGTTGAAGTAGATCAGCCCGGCCTTCAGGTTGCGCACCTGCGTGGGCGTGAGCGTGATCTGGAAGTCGCCGAACGTGCCGTTCGGCAGCGGGAAGATGACGGGGGCGTTCGCGCCCGGCACGGCGAAGCCGTGAATGTGCGCCATCGTCTGCGCGCTGGACAGGCCGGAGAAGGTGAGCGAAACGCGCGCCGTGGTTTCGTCCGGGCTGAGCGTGAGTGTGCCGATGCCGCGCGCGGGCGAATTCGTGGGCGGCGCTTCCTGCG
>DASYMM010000288.1:0-8000 GCA_036009085.1 Pyrinomonadaceae bacterium
AGACGGGCGACGCTAAAAGCGAATCGAGACGTGCCAGCACCGGCTCGATAGGAGCGAGCGGCCCGGTTAAATCGCGGTCCAGCCGCGCCGGACTGTAGCCGCGCGCCGATTGGAAAACATCGAGATGATGGCGCACCGCGTCCTCCAGTTTGTTGAACGCGCCGTTGTGGAAAAAGGTCGGTTGCAGGGCGACGTTACGCAGCGGCGACGTGCGGAACAGGTAGCGATCCGCCGGATTCTGCGTAACCTGCTCCAACCCGAAATCCTCGTTTCCGCCTTCGCCGTCCCACACGGAGTTCGTCTGTTTCGGGAAGATTTGCGGCACGCCGACGACGTGTTGTTTGAAGTCGCTGAACATCTCGTTGGACTGTCCCGCGACGGTGTGACACTGCACGCAGTTGGCTTTACCGAAGAACAGCAGCGCGCCCTTTTTCTGTTCATCGCTCAACTCGTCCCGGTCGCCGCGCGCAAACTTATCAATGGGCGCGTCGGCAAACGTCAGTGTAAATTCAAACTCAGCAATGGCTTTACCGAACATCTCGAAATCAATCGGCGCGCCCCGTCGCACCTCGTTAAACACTTGCCCGAACAATTTTCGATAACCCTCATTATCGTTCAAGAGGCGCAAGACCTCGGCGCGGATCGCAAAGTTGTCGCCCGGAAACTCGAAACCGGCGACTTCGTTACGCTCGGTCGGCGGGATGTGCGCGTGTGCGGCGAGGAGGTGCGGCAGATTAGAGAGCGAGAGACCTTCGGGCAGAGTAAATTGGAAGCCCGCGCTATTGTCAAAGGGGTCGCCGGAGAGCGAGAAGAAACGCGAGTTCCACATGAGCGTGGGGAAAAACGCGGTGTTTAGCACCATCGGCGAGCGGCGTTGGTTGCGCGGGCCGCGACGATTCCGTCCCACGATGCCGTTGTTTTCAATGCCGATGGCGATGGATTGGGTGTCGCCGAAACCTGCGGTCGGCGCATGACAGCCGGAACAGCTATTGTCTTTGTTCAGCCCTGTGAGGCTGTCGAAAAAGAGTTGGCGACCGAGATCGGCGCGCTTGTCGTCAATGCGGCGTCCGAGGCGATCTTCCAGCGTGCTCTCGACTCTGCCGGTGAAGCCGTATTGCTTGAGCACGCCGAGGAGGGTGGCGTCTAGTTTCGATGCCTTCCCTCCCTTCGAGTCGTCGCCCGGTTTCGACTTGCCCTTGTCTTTGCTCTGCTGGTCGGGAGGACTCTCGCCCGCTTTCTGCGTTGAAATCGGCTCGCCCGCATTCTTGCTGGCCGCCGCCGCAGGCGCGAACTTAAACACGCCGATGACGGCAAGGAACAACAACAGGCTCAATAACTTATAGAATTTCGCATTCATCGAAAAGTCTCCCCGAAATGTCTTGTAACCAAAAGACTGGCCGCCGGCTCGGAAGGTAAACGAACCGCCGGACAAAGGCGCGTGCGCTATCGCGCGAGACGCGCTACTGAATAAGGTGCGAGGTCTTTCAAGGTCTCTTGAGGAGTCGTGGAAGCAAATCAGTAGGTTACTTCGCGGTTCAAAGTCGAAATTAAATCTGTCTAGACTTCGTTCGCCGCGAATCTACATCCACGTTGCCCGGCAAAAAATAATTCCAACCGTGGCGAGAACGCACTCCGGCAGGCAAATGTTGTGCCCGCCTATGCAAATATAACATTTTACAGCCGTTTAGAAGGATGCGACGCAACACCCGGCAATTAACTGCATCGTCGGCGTCGCAAGTGTGTTTCATAATGAAACTCCGGGGAAATTCCCACACGTCGTCGCCATGTTTTAAGGGAATTTTCAGTCGCGCGGCTCCGCATCGCTAACTTATGGTCGTGTCCTAAATTGATTTGAAGTCTCTGCGCCGCCTCTGCGGGCCGCTTCGCGTCTGCGGCGGTGAGTGCTTGATCAAACGGCATTCACCGCAGAGACACGGAGATGTCGCAGAGAGTTAAGCTTAAACCAAGACACTACTTAACTTATGAGTCGCTTGACGAAACCGGGACGGCGGGCAGAGGGTGTGGAGCGCGCACGTTTTTTGGGTCTTTGTCGCCGCCCATGCGCTTCAACATGCGGTAGAGCGTCGGGCGATGAAGGTTGAGTATTTGCGCGGTCTTTTTCATGTTACCGCCGGTGCGTTCGAGCGTCTGGTAGATCACCTCGCGCTCGATCTCCGCAAGTGTCATGTAGTATGGAATGACACATTTGAAAGGACTCGATTCAGCTTCCTGAATATGCTTCGGGAGATGTTCGACCGACAGTTGCCCTTCCCGGCAAAACAGCACGGCGCGCTCGATCACGCTTTCGAGTTCGCGCACGTTGCCCGGCCAGTCGTAGCGCATCAACATCTCGTGAGCCGTCGGGGAGATGCTGTGCCCGGTCGCATAATATTTCTTGCTGTAGCGTTGGAGGAAGTGTTCTACCAGGAGCGCAAGATCGTCCGGGCGTTCCTTGAGCGGCGGCACTTCAATCTTGATGGTGCTGATACGAAAGTAGAGGTCTTTCCGCAGTATCCCCTCCTGCACCGATTGCGACGTACTGCGATTGGTGGACGAGATCAAGCGGAAATCAACTTCAATTTCCTGCTCGTCGCCGAGGCGACGCAGCTTTCGCTCCTGTAGCACGCGCAGCAGTTTGGTTTGCAGATGCACGGGCATCTCCGCGATCTCGTCCAGCAGCAGCGTACCGCCGTCCGAAGCTTCGATTAATCCGCGCTTATCCCGATCCGCGCCCGTAAACGCGCCCTTTTTATATCCGAACAATTCCGACTCGATCAGGTCGGGCGGAATCGCGGCGCAGTTAATGCGCGTGTAGGGGCGCGGTGCACGATGGCTTTGCAGGTGAAAGGCGGCGGCGATCAACTCTTTGCCGGTGCCGCTCTCACCTTCGATCAACACGGAAGCGTCGGAGGAAGCGGTGGCGCGGATGGTCTCGAAGATGCGGCGCATCTGCGGGCTGCGCCCGATGATACCGAAGGTTTCGCGCGCACTGGCAAGCGTTCGCTTGAGCGTGACGTTTTCGCGTTGCATCGCGGCAAACTGGAGAGCGCGCGCCGTGAGCATCACAACTTGCTCCGGCGTGAAAGGCTTCTCTAAATAATAGTACGCGCCCTTCTTGATCGCTTCGATGGTCACATCCACAGAGCCATACGCGGTCATCAAGATAACTTCCGTGTCGGGGCTGTCGTGCTTGATGCGCGTGAGTAGTTCGATGCCCGTGATGTCGGTGAGACGCAAATCGACAAAGACCAAATTAAAAGAACGACCGGCGAGCAATTCCGCCGCTTCCCGCCCGCTTTTCGCCGTGGACAGTTGGTAGCCCTGTTCTCCGAGAATCATTTCGAGCGCATCGGTGATGCTGCTCTCGTCGTCAACCACTAAAATTCTGTCTTTTGTTTTCATCTCTCTTAATTATATTGCTGCCGGTCGTTTAACCGTAATGCTCCGCGCTTCTTCCCTCCCGGCTCTCGATCATAATCGAGCCGCGATGCGCTTCGACGACTCTTCCGGCATCAGGCAAACGCCAGACCAAACCCTTAGCTTTTGGTAATGATAAAACGGCGCAAAAACTTTTTTCACCTGCGCTTCGCTCATCCCACAGCCTGTATGTACGATTTTCAGTTGAAGATTGTTATCTTCCCTGCTTGAAGAGACCCTCAACGTCTCGCCGTTTGCAGACATCGCCCGAATCGAATTGAGTAAATGATTGAAGGCGGCGTCGCAAGTAGGTAGTGTTACAATAATTTTCATGCAGCACAATCTGTCGGGATAGATGAATCACCTCGTAGGGTGCAGACAACGGCTAAAATATTTTTGTTCTGAAAAGGTATTTGGAGTGAATGTGAAGAGATAACAAGGGGGTTTTCGGATTTGAAGGAGCGGTTAAGGAGAGTCGTCTTTTGGTGCCACCTGGTCGCGGGTGTGTGCGCCGGTTTAGTCATCCTCATCATGTCTGTGACGGGCGTGCTGCTGGCCTATGAACGGCAGCTCATGCGCTGGGCTGACACGCGCGACCACACGGTCGCGCGTCCCTCGCCGGACGCGGCGCGCCTCCCCGTCGAGGACATGCTCGCACGTGTGCGCGAGTCGCAACCCGCCGCCGTGGCGGCTACCGCCGTCACGTTCTACCACGAAGCGACTGAGCCTGCCACGGTCTCTGTGCCCGGTGGGCGGAGCCTGTTCGTCAACCCTTACACGGGCGAGGTCTTGGGCGAAGGTTCGACGCGCGTGCGCGCCTTCTTCCGCAGCGTGACGGACTGGCACCGCTGGCTGAGCGTCGCCGGCGAGAAACGCGCCGTCGCACGCGCGGTCACGGGAGCGTCAAATCTCATCTTCCTCTTCATCGTGGCGAGCGGTTTTTACCTCTGGTGGCCGCGCAAGTGGACGCGCAACTCCGTGCGCGCCGTCACGTGGTTCAGGCGCGGGCAGGGCGGCCGTGCGCGCGACTTCAACTGGCACAACGTTATCGGCTTCTGGTCAGCCGTGCCGCTCTTTGTCGTCGTCCTGTCGGGCGTAGTTATCTCCTACACGTGGGCATCGAATCTCGTCTACAGGCTGGCGGGAGAGCAGCCGCCCGTGCAGCAACAGCGCGGCGCGCCTCCGGGCGGCGCGGGGGCACAACAGCAGGGCGTCGCGCCTCCCGCGCCGCTCGACGGCCTCGAAGCGCTCTTGTCGCAGGCCGGGCGGCAGGTCGAGGGCTGGCAGAGCATCACTTTGCAGTTGCCGTCGAAGCCCGACGCGCCGGTCGCGTTCGCCATTGACCGGGGCGACGGCGGCCAGCCGCAACTGCGCTCGCAACTCACGCTGGATAGAAAGACGGGTGAGGTCGTGCGTTGGGAACCGTACTCGAACAACACGCGGGGGCGACGCCTGCGCTCGTGGCTGCGTTTCGCACACACGGGCGAGGTCTACGGATTGGCGGGGCAGACGATGGCCGGTCTCGCCTCTCTGGGCGGGGCGTTTCTCGTCTACACGGGGCTGTCGCTCGCGTGGAGACGCTTCTATTCGTGGAGGGGCAGGCGCGCGAGGGAGACCGGCGCGAAGGACGCCGCATAATCGCGGCATCCTTCGACCTTCAGTTCAGCCGCGCCCGATTTGGAAGCATCCGTCACTCGCGCCGGTGAATTTTATACTTTTCAGGAAGACAGCCTTATTGCACATTGGCCGCGACGGTGGCATTCCCGCTTAACGTGAACCGGCAGGTCTTCGCCTTGCTCCCGCCGCTCGAACACGCTCCGCTCCAGATCGCATCGCGCCCGTTCGAGACGCTGAGCGTGATCAGCGTCCCGCTGGCGAACGACGCGGAGCCGCTACCGCCGACGACCACATTGAGACCCGTGGGATTCGAGGTTACACGCTCCCCGCTCCGGCCTGTCACGTTCAAGGCGAGAGTCGCTTGCGTGGTCGGCGGAGGCGGAGGAGGCGGCGGCGCAGCCGGTGGAGTGACTGTTAAGATCGCGCTTTGAGATGAGTTGCCGTAAGTCGCAGTCAATGTAATTTGCGTCGGCGCGGAGACGGTGCGAGCAACCACGTCCGCGAACGCGCTCATCTGTCCCGAAAAATTGGTGCGGACGGTACGCGGAACGGCAACCACCGACGGATTACTGCTCGCCAACATGATCGTCGCGCCTTCCAACGGTGCGCCCGCGCTCAGATTAACAGTGACGCGAACGCCTATATTACTGCCGCCGACAACCGTGGACGGCGAGAGCGTAACCGATGAAATCGGAATATTCTGCGAAGGCGCGGCAACTGTTAATACCGCCGTCTTCGTCGCGCCGCCGTAACTTGCGCTGATATTGACGGGCGTTGTGGTGCCAGTCGTCACGGTTTGAATGGGGAAGCTCGCGTCCGACAGCCCGGCTGGAATCGTGACGCTGGCAGGCAGCGAAACCAGACTCGCGTTGTTGTTAGTCAAGATCACAGCCGCGCCGCCGCTCGGCGCAACGTGGCCGGTTGCCAGAGACACGACTCCGCTTCCGTCATTTCCGCCATACACGCCGGAGGGTTGCAACTGAATCGAGCCGATGGCGAGCGGCGTGGTTGGCGGCGTCACCCTGAGAACTACGCTGCGGCTTCCGATCCGGCTGTTCGAGACGTTGATAGTGACGGTCTGCGCCGTGGTGACGTTCACCGTGTCCACCTTGAATCTGACGTTTGACATCCCTGCGATGATGCCGACCGCCACAGGCAGGGAGCGACTTCCCGTGGGCACACTGACGACGGAAGGCTTGCTGCTCGTAATCGTAAGCGGAAGACTGCCTGACGGCGCGACCGCGCCCGGAGTCAGATTCACTTCAATCTCCGCCGACGTGCCGCCGATGATGGTGCTCGACGGCGAGACGCTAAGCCCCCCGAACCCGAGCGGCGCGCCGGCGCGTCCGGTCGTATTCACAAGGACAGTCGTGCCGGGGCTGCTGCCTCGCACCTGAAGCACGATGTCGCGTTTGCCGTCGCCGTTTAAGTCCGAAGCCGTTAAATATCCGCCACCCTTGCCGCCGACGAAGCCGGGAACGAGATAACGAACGACAGGCTTGAAAGTGCCGTCGCCGTTTCCGTACAACACGCCGAACACGCCCGAGCCGCTCTGCGAGCAGCAAGTCGCCATCCCCTGCGCCACATCCTGAAAGCTATCATTGTTGAAATCCGCAACCGTCAACTGGTCAATGCGCGTCAGCATCGCATCGGGAATGGAGGCGGACTGCCGGAACGTGCCGTCGCCGTTACCGAGAAGCACCACGGTTCGGTGATCGGCGTCGGGCGCAACGGCCAGATCGGGTATCAGGTCGCCGTTGAAGTCGCCCGTGTCTATGTCCGTATTGTCTATGCCTTGCACGATGAGCAGGTCTGGAAGTTGCCGGAAGGTGCCGTCGCCCAGACCCAGCAGGATGAAGACCTTGCCGAAGGCCGCCGCGATGCCGAGGTCGCGGTTGCCGTCGCCGTTGAAGTCTGCGACGGCGAGACGCGAGAGTCCGGCGCCGGCGCGGATTTGTTGGGCGGGCTGGAGAGTGCCGTCGCCGAGGCCGCGCCAGAGAGAGATCGTGTCGGCGACGACGCAAGGGGCTTCAAAGCAAGCCATGTCGTGCGCGGCCGCCACGTCTGGTCGCCCGTCGTGGTCAAAGTCGGCGACGACCACAGAAGGCGAACTGGCACCGGCGTCGTTTGGATAACTCGCGGGCGCGCCGAACGTGCCGTCGCCGTTACCCAAAAGCACGGTCAGGCCGATCTGAGCGTCGTTGTTAGTGACGACGAGATCGAGTCTGCCGTCGCCGTTGAGGTCGCCCGCCGCGATGTCCTGCGTGTAGCCGCCTGCCGGATATTCGACCTGCGGGCGGAAAGAGCCGTCTCCGTTGCCGAGCATCACGCGGGCGTTCAGCCCCGCGCCCGCGAGGTCAATCGTCCCGTCACCATTGAGGTCGGTGGCAACGTGCGTGTTTCCCAGTATCGGATAGTCGCGACCGGAGAAAGTCGCCGACTGTGCCGACGCGTTGAAGGCTGAAAGAAGTATGATCAGACCGATCAGCACACTTGATCTCAGTAAGGACATGCGGCTATCAGAGACGTTGGCGGACATTATTGATTTACCTCAACCTAATATAATTTTGTTCGGAAGACAGTTCGCCTGACTGGCGAAAGCCGGAAAGCTCTGGCGCTCTACCACCTGACACAACAACACACAGGTCTCATTAACAAGACCTGTGCCAAAAACCAAATCAGACTTTAGTTGAAGGAAATAGGAGCGAATCCGATGCTCCGTGAGGAAAATAGCGGCCACCTTCGCGAGCAAACAAACCACGGAACGTGCGAATGAAGTATCCGTTTTAATTTGAAGTTAAAACTTAATCAGAGATTGTCGGCAGAAATATCCGCCCTTCCCCTTCACTGCGAATGAAATACACAATGCGAACCAAGTATCCATAAAAGAGGCTTTGCCTAACAATTGCTAGCTGCCCAACAATTCGGGAGGCTGCCCAAAAACTGCTTAAGAGTGTTTTGGCTTG